>JAFTXF010000048.1 GCA_017461685.1 Lachnospiraceae bacterium | reverse complement strand
GCATATAAGAATCCAGTCTGAGATGGTCTGATGCGAACCACACTGCCAGGAGGCAGACCATGACTCAGACAAACAGCCAGCCGGTTTGCAGCTAACTTCCATGTCAGGGGAACAGACTATTTTTGAAGCAACCATTACTGGATCAACAGGGAGGAAAAGAACTATTACCTGATTGACACTAGGACAATTATATCATGGGCATTAACAAGCCGATGAAAAATTTTATTAAATTATCAAGGTACTATTATGTATCTAAAAGATATTATACGAGGAGGTTTTTTATGCAAACATTTACAAACACAGAACAAACACTTACCATCCCAAGACCGGAACATCCAAAGCCACAATTTTATCGTGACAGCTGGAGAAATTTAAACGGTCTGTGGGACTTTGACTTTGATTTCGGTGATTCCGGGAAAGCCCGGGGTTGGGCTGACAGAACGGATTATCCGCACCGGATTCTCGTGCCGTTTTGCCCGGAAAGCAAACTCTCCGGTATCGGTTACACTGACTTTATGGATGCAGTATGGTATCATCGCACCATTTTCATTTCTGCTGAGGAGTTACAGGGAAGAGTTCTGCTCCATTTTGGCGCAGTGGACTACCGCTGCGAGGTATTTGTAAACGGTAAATCCGCAGATACACATACCGGTGGTTACACTTCCTTCTCCTTCGACATTACCGAGCTGCTTACAGAGGGTGAAAACAGCCTTACTGTATATGCTGCGGATGACGTGAGAACTCACAAACAGCCTGCCGGAAAACAGTGCTCCCAGTACGCTTCCTATGGCTGCTATTACACTCGCACTACCGGCATCTGGCAGACTGTATGGTTAGAGTTTGTTCCAAAGACCTATATGACAGGCCTGGAATTGATTCCTGACCCGGATAATTCCTGCGCTCACCTGAAAATATGCACAAATACACCTATTTTAGGTCAAAAAGTGCATATCGAGGCATCTCTTCGCGGCACTTGTGTAGGTTCTGTTACTGTGAACGGCGGCGGATCATGCACCATGGCTGCCCTGCCATTGTCCGTAAAAGAGCTTTGGGAGCCGAATTCTCCTTCCCTTTACGACTTGACTCTTACACTTATGGATGGCGATCAGGCAGTTGATACGGTTAATTCTTATTTTGGACTGAGAAGCATTGCATTAAAGGACGGCGCTATTTTATTGAATAATAAGCCGGTATTCCAGAAGCTTGTATTAGACCAGGGCTTTTATCCGGAGGGTATTTATACTGCGCCAAGCGATGAGGCCTTAAAGCGCGACATTGAACTGGCTCAGGCTTTAGGCTTTAACGGTGCCAGACTGCATGAAAAAGTTTTTGAAGAACGTTATTTATATTGGGCTGATAAGCTGGGATATATGGTATGGGGCGAATACCCGAACTGGGGACTGAACGCCTCTGAGGCTGAGGCACTTTGTACTTATTTGCCGGAATGGCTGGAAGCAGTGAAGCGTGATTTCAATCATCCTGCTATCGTTGCATGGTGTCCATTTAATGAAACCTGGGATTTCCAGGGACACAGGCAGGAGGACCGCGTTCTTTCCGGTATTTATCTGGCAACCAAAGCAGCAGATGCTACCCGCCCGGTTGTGGATACCAGCGGTAACTACCATGTAATGACGGATATTTTTGATGTACATAACTACCTGCAGGATCCGGAGAAGCTGGCTTCCTTTGCAGATTCCGAAGAATGGTATAAGTTATACGACAACGACAAGTGCGCAGGCAGACAGACTTACAAAGGTCAGCCATACCATGTCAGCGAATACGGTGGAACCTGGTGGAATGCAAAGGATGCCGCTGCCATGAACGCAGATTCGAAGAATAGAACCACCAGCTGGGGCTACGGCAACCGCCCACGCACGGAAATGGAAGCTGCTACCAGAATTGCGGCTCTTACCAAGGCACTTTTGGACGACCCGAAAATCTGCGGTCTCTGCTACACCCAGATTTACGATGTAGAGCAGGAGCAGAATGGTCTTTATTACTATGACAGAACGCCGAAGTTTTCCGAGGAAGCTTATGAGATTATCCGTAAGGGTTTTGAAGCACCCGCAGCCATTGAAGCGTGCAAATAGTTGATACAGAATACACTATATTACTTAACAGAGGGGATAAACAGATAATAAAAAACTCTAAGATAATAACCTTTATTTTACTTGCAATTGCGCTGATACTGGCTGGTACTGTTCTGGTCGTAAAAATAATTGGAAATTCCAGTAAGGCGAGCGAAACCGGCTATTACGTAGTATGGGACGATTTTACGATGATTAGTGCTAACGACTATAGTGAATGTCATGTTTCAGCAGCCTGAAGAAGGCGGTATGCTGTATTTGAATTATAAGCTGAAACCCCAATTCAGCTTCTGATTTTGGCTGAACCCGAAGGGGTGCCGCATCGATGTAAATAAAATAACACGATGTGGCACCCCTTGCCTCATAAATCCTTTTTTAAGGACTACTGATTCTTTCGCTTCTCGTCCAGTGCCTGTACTTCTTCAACTGTCAGCCTGGACAACTCTGAGATTTCCTCATAGGAATATTTCCCTCTCCCCAACATTCTCATGGCCATTGCAGTCCGTTCATTCAAAATTCCTTCTTCGCGTCCTGCCATTTTTGCATCATCCATCATTTCCTGAATTGCCTGACACACATCAACATCCTCCTCTTCTTCATACATCTCGATTTTTGACCCGGTCACCGTTCTGATTACCGCAGCCGCTTTCCTGTCCAGTGTCCTGAAACGCTCATCATGATTCAACATATCATTCAACTTGGCTTTATCTTTTGAATACTTGATAAATAACAATACTTCCCGTAAGTTTGTAGTAAAACGGTCCATTTCCTCATCTGTCATATGCGCTGGTGCAATCAGGTTCAGCTTATAGTCTGACACGAAGGATAATATCTTCCTGTCTGTTACCGTCAGCATCTCATGCAGGCTCCTTGGTCCATCCCATTCTGCCACTCCGAAGTATACTACCAGGGTGATCACCGGTATCAGTCTGTCCTCCTTGTAGAAACCGGATAAATACTCCCCGGAGTTGGGATTCTTGGCAAGTTCTTCTGTATCTTTTGCTTTACGTGCTTCCTTATGAGACCTGGCAGCCTTTTCCACCTGGGCCGCATACTGCAGTGCGTCATAAAGCATGTCTCTCACCGGCATGGCGTAATGTACCTCTGTCTGATTCTCCACACCTAAGAGCAGATAAACCGCAGAGTCGTCCTCCATGGCTGTCAGGTATTTTAACCCGTCCCGAAGCCTCTGGGTCGGAATCTCCGCCCCGTCTGCGCCGTATGGCACACTGGCAACCACCGAATCTAAGGGATGTAACTTCTCAGGCTGTATGACCTGATTTCCTTCGTAAATGAGCTGATTGAAGACATCCGCAAACACGCGACTGTCTGCCATGAAATCTTTTGTAACCGTATCCTTTACACTCATTCTGATGCCCATCCTTTCCAGAACCGGCCGCAGGATATCCATCTTGATGCCACGAAATAAATCAACAAAACTTACATTCTTATTTTATCACTTATTTATTGCAAAATCAATTACCGATTTTTGAGATACCCGAAATGTTTGTAGGCATATTGTTGGTAGATTTTGCATTGACTTTCATACCCCAAAAATAGCCGGCTCTTTATTGATACAAGGATAGTGTAGCATACTTTTTCGACAATTTTGGACGTTATATAGTCTTTTCCAAGAAAATTCTAAGCAAATCTAAGAATTTATTGTTCTGCATTTCTCTCTTAAGTAAGCGCTAAATAATAATGCGGTACCATATAACAAGACCGTTCCCTTTACAACAACGTGTAAGGGGAAACGGTCTTTTGTTACATACCATCTATCTTTTTATTATGCAGTTGTGTCACTGCACACCT
>JAFTXF010000047.1 GCA_017461685.1 Lachnospiraceae bacterium | reverse complement strand
AATCTTATCATATGACCTATTATTTATTTTCAAAGTTTTCAGAGCACAAGGATTTATCAAAGCTTTTACATAATGGCAAGGCCATAACGCTGGAAGGAATCGTAGAACAGGAGGATATCAAAAAACGCATTGATTACCTGCTGCAGGAAGAATTTAAGTATCGGGACGTGCGGGTTTCCCAGCATAAAATTTGCACCATACAAGGTACGGAGCAGCTGGTGGAAGGGGCTGTAAATTTTATTAAGGGTAAGTCTTATTTTATTTATGATGCTTGAAATCTGTAACTATCTTTCACATGTTGCTTTGTAACTATCGAAAATTATTTCTCTTTACTTGATTTCCATAAAGTGTTAGTATATGTTTTAATAAGTTATCAAGGTACTATTATGTATTTAAAATATATTATACGAGGAGCAATTATTAATGAAAAAGAAAATTCTCACAGTACAATTTCGGCATGAAACCAATTCATTTTGCCCGGTGCAGGCAAATGAGCTGGCTTTTCATAATTGTCGTTTTCTTATAGGCCAGGAAGCGGTCGATTCGCTGCGAGAGTATGGTATAGAAATTGGTGCATTTATCAAGCAGTTTGAGAGGCGCGAGGATGTGGAACTGATTCACACGGTAGCCTTGTATGCAACACCTTGTGGACCTGTGACAGCAGATGATACGATATGGTAGTAAGGGAAGTGTCTAGAGTCATTCAGAAACAAGGTCCGTTCCAGGGTATTTTGTGTGATGTGCACGGAGCAATGGTGGCAGAAGGGCATCCGGATGGAGAAGGCGATTTGTTTGAGATTATTCGCAATCAGGTTGGCTGGGATATTCCCCTTATAGCACCATTGGATCTTCATGCAAATGTAACACAGAAAATGGCTCGTTGTGCCAACGCTTTATTTCCGTATGAAGAATATCCTCATACTGATATTTACGAAACAGGTATTTTAAGTGCCCAAATCATGGAACAGACTTTGGACGGAAAGCTGACCCCTGTTATGGCGTACAGACGTATTCCTTTTCTGTTACCGCTGTTTCCAAGTGATTTTCCGGAAATGCAGCCGTTGTACAAATTGGCCAAAGAGCTTGAACAACGGTCCGGAGCCATCAGTGTACGCTTTACCCATGGATTTTTCCCGGGAGATATTGCAGAGATGGGTATGGCAGTGCTGGTGGTCACCAATGATGATAAGCAGCTGGCAGAATCTCTTGCGGATGAAATGGCTGCAGCAATCGAGGAAAATATTCCTAATCTCAAGAGACAATATCCTTCTTTGGATGAAGCACTTGATATCGCCATGGAACCGGGCAATGGCCCTGTAGCTTTGGGAGATGCTTCGGATAATCCCGGAGCAGGCGGTTTGGGTGATACCACTCACATTTTGCGACGCATTCTGGAGCGAGGAATTACAGGCGCTGCTATCGCCTCTATTCGGGATCCGGAGAGTGTAAAGGCCTGTGTAAAAGCAGGAGTAGGCTCTACGGTAAATCTTTCCCTGGGTGGATGGAGCGATGAGTCATATTCCGGTGGACCTTTGAACGTGACCGCATATGTAAAGAGTATTTCCGACGGTATATTTACATATAAGGGTAAGGTGACCCGTGGTGCAGTAGCCAATCACGGAACTACTGCTGTGGTGGAAATCGCCGGAAATACGGTGCTGATCACCAGTCTTTCACGTCAGCCATATGACCTGGAAATTTTCCGCAGCAATGGAATTGCGCCGGAAGAGCAGCGTATTCTGGTGACCAAATCAGCGATTCATTACATGGCATCTTTTGGTACCGTGGCACGTAAAATGATTACCTTATCTCTGCCGGGCTACTCCGTACCGGTGCCTGAGGGATATGCATACAAAAATTGGAAAACAGAGGACATGTAAGAAAGTGCTGTGATAATGTAAAAAACAGCATGCCATATCATCATCCTATTCCTTTGCGTAATTTCCGATATTCTCTGGGGGTCATATGCAGTAGCTTTTTGAAAACAGAGTGAAAGAACTGCAAATCCTCATACCCCACAGCCTGAGCGATTTCACTCACAGTCATGTCGGTGGCGGATAAAAGTTCACAACATTTTTCTACACGGACCTTCTGGACATGTTCCCGGAAGGTCCGTCCTGTTTCTTGTTTGAAGCGTCTGCTTAAGTAGGACAAATTGTAATGATTGACATCACAGAAATCCTGCAGGGACAGGGGTTCGCTGTAGTGCTTATCTATGTAACGCAATATTTCACTGACAGTGGTGGAGTAGGTGTAGTGGTTGGGTATCTGAACCAGCTTGCGGAGGGTATGAATCATGATTTCCGTCAGCTTGCAGCGAAAAATTTCCTGACTGCCAAGTTGTTGCTCTGCATATTCCTCTACCATGTCCTGAAGCAATCGCCCTACCTTGCCGTCGGTATCCTGATAAATGCGGTCTGCCCAGTTTTGGCCCAAGGTAATCCGATAGTAACGCAGCATGCAGACGTGGAGCAGCTCCTGAAAAGAGCGACAGCCCTGCAAGGTCTCGTCAATAAACTCCGGCAAAAATAAACAGTTAATGAGAACCAGATTCTGATTGTTTTGATAGCTGTGGCGGCTGCCAAAATCAATAAAAAAATACTCTCCCTTTTGCAGGATATATTTATTTCCATTCAGCGTATGCGTTGCAGTTCCTTTCACCACATATGCCAATTCAAAAAACAAATGGTCGTGCAGCCCTAGGTCTGCCTGCTCTAAGTTCATCATTACAAGCTTTGACTGTTTAATGTCGCCTATACTCTCTAAATGCATAAAGTTGTTTGTATCCATAAGTAAAATCCACCATTATAATTAGTAAAAATAAAGTGCTTTTTTTCATCATACAATTTGCTATTATGGAAGTCAAGTAGCAATACTATAATATTGATTGCCGGTGCGTAGATTAAGGCATTTAGTAATTGAGGGAGTGGAAGATGACCAGGCTCCTTTGTACGAAAATTCTGTAAAATAATTTTAAGAAGCCTATGATAGGGCTTCAAAAGGAGGAAATATGATTTTGAATGCAAAATGGATTAAGCCTTCCGTGGATTTGGGAGAAGTTTGTCCGGTGTTTTCGGTATCCTTTACCTGCGAAAAAAAGGTGCAGAAAGCAATACTTTCCATGACTGCTATGGGTGTTTATGAGGCGGAAATGAATGGACAGCGAGTAGGAGATTTTATCCTGGCGCCGGGATGGACTGTTTATGAAAAGCGCCTGCAGGTACAACAGTATGATGTAACTAAAATGTTAAAACTGGGTGTTGTTTCAGAATCTACCGTAACTAATCATCTGGAAGTGACTGTAGGCAAGGGCTGGTACAGAGGCCGTATGCCGGGCTGGGTTTCCCCGGAGAGAAAAGCCATGTTAGACAGTATCGAAACAGGTTTGACGGCTCAGCTGGAACTTCGATATGAAGACGGCAGTACACAGACCATTGAGACGGATGAGACATGGCTGGTGAGTGAGGGAAAGGTACGTTTCTCAGAAATTTATGACGGAGAGATTTATGATGCTTCTTTTGAAGCCCCAGAATGTTACCCGGTGCAGGTATTCGAGGGTCCGACTGAGACACTTATTCCACAGCAAGGCGAAGAGGTAAGAGAGCAGGAGCGACTGGTGCCGGCCAATGTTTTCACTACCCCTACAGGAGAGACGGTTTTTGATTTTGGACAGGAGATAACCGGTTATGTGGAGCTACAGGTAGATGCCAAAGAAGGAGAGACTGTGTCTCTGTCCTTTGCGGAGGTTATGGATAAGGAAGGCAATTTCTACACAGCAAATTACCGCGGTGCCAAGGCACAGTACATATATACCTGTACGGAGGGCAAACAGACTTATAAACCGAAATTAACTTTCTATGGTTTCCGCTATATCAGAATCGACAGCTTCCCGGGCGGTATCAAGAATGCGAAACCGGAGAACTTTACGGCAATCGTAGTGCATTCCCAGATGCAGCGCACCGGATATTTAAGAAGCTCCAATCCGCTTTTGAATAAATTATTTGATAATATTGTATGGGGACAGAAGGGCAACTTCCTGGATGTTCCCACAGACTGTCCGCAGCGTGACGAGCGATTGGGCTGGACCGGCGATGCGCAAGCTTTTATCCGTACTGCATGCCTGAATTATGATGTAGAGAAATTCTTTATAAAATGGCTGGCCGACATGAGCGCAGACCAGGAAGAGAACGGCAGGGTAGGCCATGTTATTCCGGACATTCTGAATAATAATACCGGAAGTGCTGCATGGGATGATGCTGCAACCATTTGCCCATGGACATTGTATCTGGCATATGGTAATCCGGACATTTTGCGTAATCAGTACGACTGCATGGAAAAGTGGGTAGGTTATATTACAAATACCACCACCACGCAATACCTGTGGACCGGCGGAACCCATTATGAGGACTGGCTGGGACTGGATGCTCCTTCCGGCAGCTATAAGGGTTCCACGAGAGCAGATTTCCTGGCAACAGCATTTTATGCGTATAGTACAGAACTGCTCATCAAAGCCGGAAAAGTATTAGGCAAAGACATGGCAGAGTACGAGGCTTTATACGAAAATATTGTAAAGACCTTCCGGGAAACTTACCCGACATATACTACGCAGACAGAATGTGTGCTGGCGGCTCATTTCAGACTGGCAGAGTGTCCACAGGCAGCAGCGGACCAATTGGCAGAAATGGTAAAAGAGTGCGGCCACTTAAAGACAGGTTTTGTAGGTACCCCGTATTTGCTGCATGTACTTTCTGATTACGGATATGTGGAACTGGCTTATGATTTACTGCTTCGTACCAAGTATCCTTCCTGGCTGTATCCTGTGACCAAAGGGGCAACCACCATCTGGGAACACTGGGACGGTATTATGGAAAATGGCGATTTCTGGAGTGCGGATATGAATTCCTACAATCATTATGCCTACGGGGCTGTGGCTGACTGGGTATATTGTCAGGCAGCAGGCATCAATACCGTGGAAGCATTTCCGGGCTATGAAAAGGTGAAAATTGCACCGCTGCCGGATGTCAGACTGGATTGGCTGGAGGCTACCGTGGACACCCGCCGCGGCAAAGTTTCCTCCCGTTGGCAGAAGCAGGATAATCAGTGGAGATATGAAATTACCACACCTGTGGAGGCAGAAATTGTGATTGCCGGCCAAGTACATCAGGTGGGAGCAGGAAGCTATATTTT
>JAFTXF010000046.1 GCA_017461685.1 Lachnospiraceae bacterium | reverse complement strand
TGCTGTGCGGAGTAACATATATTTCGGCACAGGGACCTTGAAAAGCGCCGGTCCTTAGTGAAGCAAGGCGCAGAGCGCCGCAGTCTGAGCTTAGTACCGCTGCGTTTTTCATGGAGCGGAAGCGTGCCCTGAGACGAAATATATGTTACTCCGCACAGCAGACACCACGATTTTCTACTCACCAGTGTTTATATTGCTTGTTATTTTATTACCCACCTAAGAACGATAGTCGGCGTTGATTTTTACGTAGTCGTAGGTCAGGTCGCAGCCCCATGCAGTAGCTTCTGCTTCGCCCATTTTCATGTCTACTACTACGGTTACTTCCGGCTCAGATAAAATCTTGGTAGCTTCTGCTTCGCTGTAGTCTGTGCCACAGCCGTCTTTATAGAGCTGAATGCAGCCTGCTTTGGAACGGAAGAAAAGTTCTACCTTTTCCGGATCAAACTTCACACCGGAATAGCCCAGGGCGCACAGGATACGTCCCCAGTTTGCATCGTGTCCGTAAATAGCAGCTTTCGTCAAAGAAGAGCAGATAACGCTCTTGGCAAGGGTTCTTGCATTTTCTTTGGTGTCTGCGTGCATAACATAGGTTTCAAAGAGCGCTGTTGCACCTTCTCCGTCACCGGCCATTTTCTTGGCAAGGGTTTCATTTACATAGTGAAGTGCAGCCAAAAACTTGTCATAAGCTTCGCCCTTTTCGGTAATCTCGATATTGCCTGCCATGCCGTTTGCCAACACCAAAAGGGTATCATTGGTGGAGGTGTCTCCATCTACGGAAATCATGTTGAAGGTATCTACCACGTCATTTTTTACAGCCTCTGTTAACAGTTCCTTGCTGATAGCCACGTCGGTAGTCACAAAGCCAAGCATGGTACACATATTCGGATGAATCATACCGGAGCCCTTGCACATACCGCCTACGGTAACGGTCACACCATCTACCTCAAACTGTACTGCTACTTCCTTGGACACGGTATCCGTCGTCATAATGGCCTGTGCAGCTTCGTGACCTGCCTCTAAGCCTGCCTTCTTGGCTGCTGCTAACTTCTCAATACCACCTTTTAATTTATTCATTTTAAGCTGCATACCGATAACACCTGTAGATGCCACCAGAACACTTTCCTTCGGAATATGTAAAGCCACTGCTGTTGCCTCTGCTGTTTCCAAGCAATAACCATAACCAATCTTACCGGTGCAGGCATTGGCAATACCGGAATTAATCACCACTGCCTGAGCATAAGGACTGTTCTCCACAACCTCCATGTCCCACAGAACCGGAGCCGCCTTTACCACATTGCTGGTAAAGGTTCCTGCTGCTTTACAAGGAACGGTACTGTAAATCAGCGCCATATCCTTTCTGTTCTGATATTTAATACCGGCTTCTACGCCGGCTGCCTCGAAGCCTTTTGCTGCGGTCACACCACCTGTAATAATTTCCATAATCAAAAACCTCCTCAAGTCGGCCAAATGTCCTTGGGCATTTGACACTTTATCTCTTAACAATATGTATCTAAAATATATTCTCTCTTTCCCAATTTCTTTATGGAATAAAGTTGGTTACATTCTCTTTATTCAGATTTTCTTCGTAATAATTACAGTCATCTCTGAATTTCCAGCTTAATCTCTGCCAGAATTTATTCCCCACCGCATTACTGCGGAATGCAATTAAATTGATTTTATTCACGCCTTCTTTTTTCAGGGCTTCCTTGCATCGGACAACCATCTCCTGACCGATACCAAGCATACGGTACTCCTGTCTTACACACACATGATACAGACAACCTCGTCTGCCGTCATGTCCGCACAAAATACCGCCTACAATATCGCCATTCTCCGCCACTGCCACCACGCTTAAGCCCGGATTGCGGTTAATAAACCGTTCAATGCCTTCTCTGGAATCGTCCACAGAACGAATGCCGAAGCCGGAAATGGATTGCCACATATCGAAAACCTCCTGATAATCCTCCATGGTCATAGGTCTGATATGAATCTCTTCTTTTGTCACTTTGCTTATCTGTTTCTCTTCTATTGCCATACTGCCTCCTGCTGTCCTAGTTGTGCCATGCCTCTTACTATCCTAGTTGTTGCCATGTATGCTGCCCGTCGTACTTTGCCTGTCGTTACAACTGCTTACCGAAGCATCCAAGTCACTTGCCCTGCGGGTTACATCGGCTGCCACGCAGCCTAAATCAACTGCTGGCCGTTTATATTCAGTCGAAACTCCAGTCCCAGCTTCTCAGCCGCGCGTCTGCAAAGCTTCATACGGCCTAAGAAAATCTCAAAATAATCCATAACAACGCACATCGTCGTATCTATCTTAATGGTCAAGGTAATATGCTCACCCTTCACGATGGACAAATCAGCTTCTTTTACGGAATAATTCACCTTGTCATGAATATCAAAGCTGGACGGATCGATATTACGCACACGGGTGTAACGTACGTCTGTCTTGTCCGCTAAAATCAGCGCAGCGGCAATCGGATTTACCGGAAAAGCGGTAGACTCATCATGATTACCGATAGCAGTAATAATGGTTGCAGTATCCTCCGGGTCAGAACCCATATTATCCAAAATACGGAAAGCCATAACCGCACCGCTCTGGGCATGGTCCACGCGGTTAATCACATTGCCGATATCATGTAAAAACCCGGCAATACGTGCCAGCTCGGCTTCTCTCTCGCTGTAGCCAAGGGTCAGCAAAATATTCGCCGCCGTTTCTGCCACCTTAGTCACATGTGCAAAGCTATGCTCTGTATAACCCAGCGCAATTAAAGACTCGTCGGCCTTTTGAATATAGGTTCTTACTGCTTCATTTTTCCTAACATCCTGATATGTTATCTTCATAATATACCTCATTTATTCTCAAAATTACAGTGCCAAAAGTTTGACACCATGCCACGCCTGCAATCATATGACAGAATACCTTTATGGCATCCCCTGCCGCTCTTTTTACGGGAACATCGGAATCAGATTAAGTCCCTCATCCTCTGCAAAACCAAACATCAGATTCATATTCTGAACGGCCTGTCCTGCGGCACCTTTAACCAGATTGTCGATAGCACCCATCATAATCACGCGGCCGGTTCTCTCATCCAATACAAAATTCACATCCACATAATTGGAGCCCTCTACCCACTTTGTCTCCGGACAAATGCCCTTGTCTAAAACGCGGACAAACTTCTCCTCTGCAAAATACTTATTGTACGCGTCACGCAGCATCTGTTCTGTAGGAAGGCTGCCGTCAGCCTGCACTTTAAGCTTCGCGTAGGCTGTTGCCAGAATACCTCTGTTCATCGGTACCAGATGCGGTGTAAAGTTTAACATCACCTGACAGTTACCGGCATAGCCTAACTGCTCCTCGATTTCCGGTGTGTGTCTGTGACTTGCCACACCGTATGCCTTGATATTTTCATTGACCTCACAGTAAAGATTCGGAAGCTTGGCACCTCTTCCGGCACCGGAGGTACCGCTCTTAGCATCAATAATCAAGGTATCCACGTCGATAAGCCCTTCCTTCACTAACGGATAACAGGTCAATATAGAACATGTGGTATAACAGCCCGGATTCGCCACCAGTCTTGCTCCCTTTACATCCTCACGGTTGATTTCACACAAACCATACACAGCCTCTTCAATAAACTGCGGAGACTTGTGTTCAATACCGTACCACTTCTCATAAGTAGCCACATCCTTAATACGGTAGTCCGCAGACAAATCCACAAACTTCGCCTTCTGCAAATGCTCTTCTGTCAAAATGCCTGCCAGATATCCCTGTGGTGTAGCAGTAAATACCACATCCACCTGCTCTACCAGCTCGGTAATATTATCATCCAAACATTTATCATCTACAATTTCAAAAAAATTACGATATACATCATAATACTTCTGGTCCACGTAACTTCTGGACCCAAACCACTTTATCTCTACTTCTTTGTGGTTCATCAAAATACGAACCAATTCACCACCTGCATAACCGGTAGAACCGATAATACCTACTTTAATCATAATATGTCCTCCTCAAATGGCTAAACCGCCACAAATCCCCATTATTTCTTATTTTACTAGAATGTGGAAAAAAATACAACCTTTATTGTAATTTTTAAGTGTATATGCCGTCCCAAAGGCATGTACGGTATATTTATACACCTTTTTCGAGGTTTTTTCAATAGTTTTATGCAAATATTTTGTATATTTATTGATTTTGTGCATTTTTATACACATTACAACATTAAATTTGTGCACGGCGGAATACTTATACACACATTTTTACTGTAACTTTCCCCAACTTCAAAAAACGG
>JAFTXF010000045.1 GCA_017461685.1 Lachnospiraceae bacterium | reverse complement strand
CTCCACCGCATATGACCAGAAATTCGTTTACGGCAGAAATATTTTTGAAAATATCTCCTATCTGGTAGACCAGGTGTTTAATAATTATCTGGCCCGTCCGGGTATTACCCAACCGATTTTTACCTCTTACTGCGATGGTCAGCGTGTCACCTGTAACGGCTTAAGTCAGTGGGGCTCGAAATTTCTCGGTGATGAAGGCTACAGCGCCATTGAAATCATCCGAAACTTCTACGGTCAGGATATGTATATTGCTACCGCCGAGCAAATCTCCGGTGTACCAAGTTCTTTCCCCGGCTATGAGTTAACTATTGGTGCCTCCGGCGACAAAGTACGGCAATTGCAAAGGCAGTTAAATCGTATTGCTCAGGATTATCCTGCCATTCCTACCCTGAATGCAGACGGTATCTACGGGCCTCGTACTGCAGAAAGTGTTCGCATTTTCCAGCGCATCTTCGGACTGCCGCAAACCGGTGTCACGGACTTCGCTACCTGGTATGCCATCAGCCGGATTTATGTGGGTGTTGCCAGACTCAGTGAACCGGGTGCTTTTTGATTTGGGGCGTATTTCCTCCGGGTGCATGAATTCCTTACACAGGAGCTTTTGCGCGTGAATACTTTACGTAGAAACGCTTTGCGCAGGAACGCTTTGCGCGTGAATACTTTATGTAAAACATATGCACAGGAACGCTTCGAGGGATACATGAATGTATCCCTCGAGATAAGTTTGTTATAATAGCAGTATTAATGCCAGCATGTTACATATATTTCTGCAGTTTGAGTACCTTCACCGGATAAGTGGCATTCCCGCCCGGCGTATTAATTGTAATATACATCTCATCCGGCGTATTTTTCCTTCTTCCTAATTTTCTGTGGTATTTAATAAGACCTTACACTTTGCATTAACAGGCTACTTTAATCAATTTCATAATCATTTGTATTAACACCTAAGGTTGCTAATTTATTCCTTTGTACCTTAATCTGATATTCCAATTCACTGTTAGTATCATTTTGAGCTTTTTTTATTCTCATCAAGTTCACAAAATAATCAATTTCATATTTAAGCATTTCGTCACGTGTCATTTCGTTCTCCATATCAGCACCGCCCTTTCCTTAATTATTCAATTACATTATAGGCGATTTTTAAAGCAGTGTAAAGTCTTATTAAATCAAGGTAATTATACACTATTATATATTGCCGCATGGACGATATATCGTCCAAAACAGAAAAAAAGTGTAAAATCTTATCTTTCCATAAGACTCTACACTTTCCATTCCTCTGTAAATGTATATCCAAAACTACTGCTCTACTCCAGATTTCCCGTATACAACTGATAATACTTGCCCTTTTCCTCCATCAGCTGCTCATGGGTACCGCGCTCGATAATGCGGCCCAGCTCCAATACCATAATACAGTCGCTGTTACGAACTGTAGAAAGTCTGTGCGCAATCACAAAAGTAGTACGTCCCTTCATCAGGGAATCCATACCTTCCTGCACCAGCTTCTCGGTACGGGTATCGATGGAAGAAGTGGCTTCGTCCAAAATCAGTGCCGGCGGGTTTGCAACAGCGGCTCTGGCAATGGCTAAGAGCTGACGCTGTCCCTGAGAAAGATTACCGCCGTCACCGGTTAACATAGTATCATAGCCTTCCGGCAGTCTGTCAATAAAACTGTCTGCATTGGCCAACTTTGCAGCTGCGATACACTCCTCATCGGTGGCATCTAGTTTACCGTAACGTATATTGTCCATAATGGTGCCGGTGAACAGATGGGTATCCTGCAGTACCATGCCCAGAGAACGGCGTAAATCCGCCTTTTTAATCTTCTTAATATCAATACCGTCATATCGAATCTTACCATCCTGAATATCGTAGAAACGGTTAATCAGGTTGGTAATCGTGGTCTTGCCTGCACCGGTAGAACCTACAAAAGCAATCTTCTGTCCCGGTTCTGCGTAAAGCTTAATGTCATGCAGCACCATTTTCTCATCGGTATAACCGAAATCCACATCCTCCATAACCAGGTCTCCCTGCTGTAAGATATACGTAGGCTCCGTACTGCCTTCTTCGTATAATTTCCATGCCCAGCTACCGGTTGTCTTTTCACATTCTACGATTTCATTATCCACCACTTCGATGTTTACCAAAGTTGCAACGCCTTCATCCTTTTCCTGCTCTTCATCCATCAGCTTAAATACACGCTCTGCACCTGCCATAGCCATAACTACCGAATTTAACTGCATGGAAAGCTGGTTAATCGGGCCTGTAAAGCTCTTCACCAGCTGCAAAAATGCAATCAAAGTACCTACCGTAACAGAACCGAAACCGTACAACGCCATAATCGCACCCAGTACTGCGCACAGCACATAATTCAAATTGCCCAGCTGCGCATTTACCGGCATTAAAATATTGGCATAGCTATTGGCCTTACTGGTAGCTGCACGCACTTCCTCGTTTAAAACCTCAAACTTCTCGATTGCTTTGTCTTCATGACAAAACACCTTGATAACTTTCTGTCCGCCGACCATCTCCTCGATATAACCGTTTAATTCACCGAGCTTTTGCTGGCGTGTAATAAAGTAAGCACCGGACTTACCGGTAATAAATTTGGCTGCATTTACAATAACAACTACCATACAGCAGGCAATCAGTGTCAGCGGCAGGCTCAGGGTAATCATACTTACCAAAGTACTGATCAGCGTAATACTGCTGTTTAACAGCTGCGGAATAGACTGGCTGATTAACTGTCTCAAAGTATCGATATCATTGGTATACACAGACATAATATCGCCATGTGCATGGGTGTCGAAATAGTTAATCGGCAAACTTTCCATATGATTAAAAAGCTTCAGTCTCAGATTACGCATAGTACCCTGGGTTACATAAATCATCAGTCTGTTATAGGTAAAGGAGCAAATAACGCCCAGTAAATAAGTCAGGGCAATGCTCATAAGAGCCTTTAACAGCCCGCTGAAATCAGGATTTTCCACGCCTATAAGAGGAGTAATATAATCATCTACCAGAGTACGGATAAACAATGTGCCTCTGACAGAAGCCAGTGCAGCGCCTAAAATACAAACTGCCACGATGACCAAATGAAGCTTATATTCCTTTAATACCTGGCTCATGACGCGCTTGATAATGTCGCCCATCTTGCCTTCTAACTGAGGCTTCGGCCCCATTCCTCTCGGACCCGGCCCATGCCCCGGCCCCATTCCATTAGGGCCTTTCTGTGGTGCTGCCATATTATTCCCCTCCCTTCTCATCCTTTGGTTCATCGAAGTCACCGCCGCCCTGGGTCTGACCTTCGTAAACGCTGCGGTATATTTCATTATACTCCAACAATTCTTCGTGAGTGCCGAAACCGTTGATACAGCCATGCTCCATTACGATAATGCGGTCAGCATCCTGAATACTGGAAATACGCTGTGCAATGATAAACTTTGTGGTATTCGGTATCTCCTCCCGGAAGGCCTTGCGGATCCGTGCGTCAGTTGCAGTGTCCACAGCACTGGTGGAGTCGTCCAAAATCAAAATTTTCGGCTTCTTAAGCAATGCTCTGGCAATACAAAGTCTCTGCTTCTGTCCGCCGGAAACATTGGTGCCGCCCTGCTCAATATAGGTCTCGTATTTGTCCGGCATGCGCTGGATAAAATCATCTGCACAGGCCATCTTACATGCCCGGATACATTCCTCCTCGGTAGCAAGCTCATCGCCCCAGCGAAGGTTCTCTAAAATCGTTCCGGAAAACAGTTCGTTCTTCTGCAATACCACAGACACCTGATTACGCAGTACTTCCAGGTCATATTCCCGTACATCCACGCCGCCGACACACACACTGCCCTCGGTCACATCGTAAAGTCTGCAGATTAAATTCACCAGACTGGTCTTACCGCAACCGGTACCGCCGATAATACCGATAGTCTCACCTGCTTTAATGTGAAGATCAATATCATTTAAAACATTTTTGCCCTAGTGCAACTTCTTGTCATAAGAAAAATATACATGATTGAAATCCACACTACCGTCTCTTACTACCGTGCATGCACGTTCAGGACTTACAATATCAGCCTCTTCCTTAATAACCTCGACAATACGCTTTGCGCTGGCAACAGACATACTCATCATAACAAATATCATGGAAAGCATCATTAAGCTCATCAAAATATTCATACAATATGTAAATAAGCTGGTCAGATTGCCGGTGGTCATAGTACCGCCTACAATCATCTGTGCGGAAAGCCAGGAAATAGCAATCATACAGCCGTAAACCGTCAGATTCATGACCGGATTGTTGTAGCCTACGATTTTCTCTGCTTTTACGGATAATTTGTATAAATTACCCGCTGCTTTGCCGAACTTCTCCTTCTCAAAATCTTCTCGTACAAAGGCCTTTACAACACGAATGGCAGAAACATTTTCCTGAATGCTGGCATTCAAGTCATCATAACGCTTAAACATCTCACTGAAATACTTCATGCCCAGCCAGATAATAATACCCAGTATCACCGCCAAAAAAGCAATGGCAATCAAAAAAATGCTGGCAATCCTTGCATTAATCGTAAACGACATCACCAGCGCACTGATTAATGTAATAGGCGCCCTTAAACACATACGTAACAGCATCTGATAGGAAGTCTGCATATTGGTAACATCTGTAGTCATACGTGTTACCAGGCCTGACGTAGAAAATTTGTCAATATTGGCAAAGGAATATTTCTGAATATTCTTGTACATGGCATCCCGCAGATTCTTGGCAAAACCGGTAGACGCCACCGCAGCAAAATGTCCTGCACCCACACCCATAGCCAGACTGGCCGCCGCCAGACATACCATAAAAAATCCATACAAAAAAACATTGCCGAGATGACCGGCTTCAATACCCTTATCAATGATAGCCGCTGTAACAAGGGGCAGGGAAATCTCTAAAACAACCTCCGCCACGGTGCAAAATGCAGCTATAGCAGAAGGCTTTTTAAATTCTTTTACTTGAGCACCAAGTGTTTTTAACATGAATTGGTCCCTCCTTTTGCTCTCTCATTTTAACAGGCGTTTGCGAAACTCAGTGGCTGACGACGGAAGTGATATATATTCCGGTAGAGGGGCCTTGAAAAGCGCCGGTCCTTAGCTGCCATGCATCCGAAGAAGCTGCCGGTGGCAGGTTCGTAGGTGAAGCAAGGTGATAACCGCAGTCTGAGCTTAGTACCGTTGCAGCTTTTCACGGAGCGGGAGCGTCCCCGAGACGGAATATATATCACTTCCGTCGTCAGCCACTGAGTTTCGCAAACGCCTATATCATTTTAACGCTCATGTTTTATTGTATCATTACAGTTGCAATTGTCAATGAATGGAAAATATCTTTTTATTAAAAATATATAAACAATATATTTATTTTTTTGTCAAGAATCGCATTAGTATATAGTCAATGATGAAAATGACTACAATATATGCCAGCATACCAAACAGATATATTTGGTTATGCAAAGCATTCAAATAATAAAACGGCGGCAAGATAAACTGAATCGCCCACATTTTGGGTGCTCCCATAAATATCGGACACAAAGCCAGCATCACAAGTAAAAGTCCCGGAATGATTGCACCCAATCTGACGATACTTCCGCACAGCCTGCGAATTACATCACTAAAGCCGGTTACCATCAATAAATAGAGCAACATACAAAAAATTTCTGACTTCCAGCCAACGAATCCCCCTGACACAGCCAGGGCTAATACGGAAACTGCTCCCACATTGATAAGTCCAGGCATCAGGTAACCCCAATTCCAAAATACATTTGTGTTGACCGGTATCCATGTGAAGTTTCCCCTGGCTTCATCCTGCAAATAAAACATGCCGGATGCCAGACCGCAGAGCACAATCACCAAAGCAAGCAGGCCTCTGACAGGAAAGGTCAAATAAGAGGTACTCTGTACCACGCTTTCCCCATCCAGATACTTCATTTCAAACATATTGCCTTCTACATCTGTTTTTTGATAATGTTCCCACAATTCGTCCTCCGATATTGTCTCCTTCTCAAACACTTCCTCTGTCACATACTGACGGTATAGTGAATACGAAACCGTACTGTACAATACGCCAAACAACTTTTCTCTGGCCAATTGCAGCGCCACATTATCTTCTTTTGCAACAATCGTTACAACCGGATGCTTTTCAAAAGTACTCCCGATAAATTGGTCTATTCTATCCTGCAAATTCTCACAAAAAATCCATGCCGCATCTGCCTGTCCGCTTTGTACCAGCTGCTTTGCTTCCTGAGCGGTGTGCGCATGAATAAAATGCAGTACACTATCCTGTTTGGTTATTTCTGAAATTATCTCCGAGACAAGACCATCTTCCTCTGACTCTTGACATAATACAATCTTCATGATGCCGCTATCCTGTCCGGCAAGTACATGAACGCCCCACACAAGCAGCGGAATGCAGCACAAAATAACTAAAAAACTGGGCTTTTTGAGCATTCGCTTATTTAAGAGTAAAAACCACAAAAAGACTTTTTTGATTTTTTTCATGACTGTTACAGCCATCCTTTCCGGTATTACTAATTTAGGCATTTGCGAAGCTCAGTGGCTGACTGCCAGAGCAATATATGTTCTGCTTCATGGACGCTCCCTACGATGCAAAGGTCCACCGGACCTTCGCCCTGCATGCTAAGGCAGCTCCATGAAACTCTGCAGCAGTACTAAGCGGGGGTGCGGCTTTCAGCCTTCTTTCGCTAAGGACTGGCGAGTTTCAAGGCCCTTCAGCCAGAACATATTTTGCTCTGGCAGTCAGCCACCGAGTTTCGCAAACGCCTAATTACTAATTTTCAGGCGCGACAGCACCACAGAGTTTCGCAAGCGCCTACAATTAATTTTTCGCAAGCTTCCTCCTGCGCAACCCATAAATTGCCATAAGGAATAAGGCAGTATACCCCGTCAAAGCAAGCAGGATTCCTGCACTGACTTCTCCCCGCATACTTTGGGAGGCGTATTCTATAGCAACACCGGATGGCAGTATTTGTCCTGTTTTCTGTATAGCGGCCGGGAAAAAGGAATTTGGATAGAAGCATCCGGAAAGATATCCAAGACTTGCTGCGGTCAGGAACTGCAGCAGCATAGCGGAAATCACATTTCCCGTCAGTTCATGTAAACATAAAGCCATTGCCGTCAACATACATGCCGCAGGCAACATACTCACACCAAAAGACAGAATTGTTTCAAAATCTGCCTTTCCCCACTCCGGAACTGAAAATTCTGCCATTCCACAAATGCCTCCCAGCAATGCAAATATACCCACTAAGCTTGCTGCCATCAGCAATAAATATGCCAGATATTCACACAGGATTTGATAAAACGCTCCCATCCCGTTTATTTTCAGCATTTTTGCCAGGGAAAAATCTTTTCTTACAAAAAGTGGGCAGCCGTTGACTCCCCAAATCATCAAAAAAAAGACCGTCAGGCCGCATATATAATAGCCCACCATCGACAGCTGATTTGACACGCCTAAAACTTCAATTTCAAAAAAATCTGTTCTGGATAAAATCAAATCGATATATCTAACATTCAGCTCATTTGTAGCATCCCAATAGATATCATCATATCCGTATGTTCTGCATAAACTTTGCATCCCGTATATGGCATTTTGGGATTTGGTAATGAAGTCTGAAATAATGACCGAAAGCTCATTCATAAGCATCGTACCAATACCCATCTGGCTGTTTCTGGTATAATATGTAATCTTTAAATTTTCTCCGC
The DNA here is from genome assembly GCA_017461685.1 of Lachnospiraceae bacterium. GTDB lineage: Bacteria > Bacillota > Clostridia > Lachnospirales > Lachnospiraceae > RGIG6307. The sequence continues at coordinate 11,454 of JAFTXF010000045.1, read as the reverse complement.
TCACTATGGAGTCCACAAAACCTGCCGGAACTACAAGATATGCAGCCAAATCACCTGCCTGCAGTGCACTCTTTGCTTCTGCTTCGTCCATCATCTGAATATTGATTGCATAACGGGAGGAATCCAGATGCTTAAGTGCCATGACGCCAATCCCCAAATAACTGTCTGACACATCACCTACAACACCTATTTCCACCATGCTTTTCTTATCATCAGACAGCTTCTCCTCTATTACGCTTTTTCCAACCAATCCAACAGCTGCAAGCAAAAGCAATGTCATAAAAAAAACTGCGGGAAAACACCTGAGCACCCGCTTGGTTTGAATAAATAAATATCTGCCTGCCTCTCTCATAATTGCTCCACAAGATGACGCACATTCCCGTCATATTCATAAGGCACTAATTTTCCGTCCTGCATCAAGTAACAACTATTGCAGTGCTCTATTTCCTGCACATCATGGGTTACCAGCAGAATAATTCCCCCTTTTGCCTGATAATCTGAAAGATAATCCCAAATCCGCTGCTTACACACCAGGTCCAGTGCTGCTGTAGGCTCATCTAAAAGAAGTATTGGCTGCTTTCCTGCAACCGCGCAGCCAATACTTCATCTCTTTTTCATACCACCGGACATCTTACTGACCGGAACAGACAAAAACTCATGAATCCCCAAAAGTTCCAATACGCCACCCTTTAACTGATGCAGCATTTCCTTCCGGTCATACCACAGCCGAAGATTATCTTTCGCTGTTAATTCCTCAAAAAGAGGTGTCCCCTGAGGGACATACCCCACAACTTTTGAGCGGGGCTCCTTACTTGCGAGCAGTTCTTTTCCGCCCCAGCAAAAGCTGCCCCCGTCTGCAGACACGGTTCCTGCCAAAATGGAGAGCAGCGTGGTTTTGCCGCAACCATTTCCTCCCAGGATACCTATGCATTCTCCACGGTTCGCAGAAAATGTAATGTCCTCTAAAACAGACTTGTTTTTAAATCCTTTTTTAATATGGTTGATCGTCAAATCCACAACATGCCCTCCATATGCTTAAAATCCGATATACGGCGCAGCTATGCGCCGTATATCAATCATAGGATTCATGAAACGCTTCTTAGTAATATAAATAGTAAGACATCATACTCTCTAAAGCGTCAATTATATCAGAGGAAACGCCCACTTTGTCTTCCAGCTTTTCTAACAGAGCATCCAAGTCCATTCCATCAAGCCATTCCTCTAAGTCGTCATAATCAGTACCGTCTATCACATTTTTGTCAGCCGGGATAGAAACCTTGCTTCCTGAGCCGGTCTTTCCTGCTATTGTAAGTTTTGCAAACATATCCTCGCCATCCATAATTGCAAGAGATACATTGGTTCCTTTTGCAGAAGATTCCATATCCAGAACGATATCATAATCCAGATATGCAGATAATATAGCAGCCTCTGAACCCAATGCGGATGTTGCAAGAGATGCAGCTGCTTTAGAAAGGCTGGCTGTGATAGTACCATTTAAATAGCCTTCCTTGACAGTTTCCATATTGTAATCTGCCACTGTAATATCCAAAATACCGGAATTATTGTATTCCAAAGCAAATTCACCGTTTAACTTGTCACCGGAAATCTTGCCGCTGCCTTCTAAAGTGATAGCAATCGGCTCGTAGCTGTAATAAGAATATACTTCTGTTTCTACAACACACTCATAGCCGAATTTGGAACCGTCTCTTGTCATAACGGAACTGGAAACCATACCGTCTGCCTCTATACCGCTGCCGATTACTTCGCCATCACCGTTAACCCACACAGTTAATACAATTTCGCTGTCGCCTAATGCACTAAAGTAATCTAACTCGTCAAGCATATAATCGATTCCGTCAAGGAATTCATCATAAACATCATCCGCATCCAGGTCTGCCCCCAGTTCATCAGCCGCTTCCACGGTTTTCTTGATCAGCTTTTCTAAATCCTTATCCTTTTCCATTTCTTCCAATACTGCTTCTAACATATCTGCAAGTGTCTTGTCATCAATGGTAGCCTCCAGTACGGTGCACTTCTGTGACACACCACCGGCCTTCACGGTATCTTTGTCCTTGTCAACATCATCAATACAGTTAAGTGCAATACCTACATATTTTGCAAGTAATGCCTCTACGTCCTTGCTTTCAGGCAGTACAGACGGAAGCCCTTCCAAAATTTCCCAGGCACTGTCATCATAATAGATATCCGCATCCGTAAAATCAAATCCGATATAGGTTTTATTTAATTCCGGAACCTGTATGTAGAGTTCTTCTTCACTGCCGCTGGCAGCCAGATTTGCAGATATAAAATCTGTTCCGTTTGCAGCGAGCTTCAAAGCTAAGCCGATTGCTTCGTTTTTGATATTGGCATCCACACCCAGCTTTACATTTTCAAGCCATGAAATATCAACACCGGTAAATCCAATCAAATCCCTAAGTTCCTCGCCTAACTCCACAGTCAGCTCAGCACTGGCACTCTTATTAGTCAAGTCAATATTGTTTACAATGAAATTTTCATAATAATTGGTAATTGTTGCTGCCGCTTCGTCTGCTTCCTTTTCCATTACATAGCTAAAGTATTTCTCCGGTGAAGAAAAGGTTGAGCGAACAAAATTGGTCATTGCAGAAGCACTAAGAGCACCAACCAATAAAACTGCTGCACCTGCGCCCGCTATGACTATGCCTTTCTTGCCCTTAAAGGAAGTCTTGGCTTTTGGTGCCGTTTCCGGAGGCACATCCCCTGCTGCCGGTGTCGTTGCTTCCACATGCTCCGTTACCTGACTCTCTGTTTCAGCAACCTTTTCCGGCTGAATTTCTGCTGCATTCTCTGCCACTTCTTTCTGCACCGGTTGTGTTTCTGCCTCAACACTTTGTGCCGGTTGTGTTTCTGCTGCAACACTTTGTACTGCCTGATTTTCTGCCGCTGTATTTTCTACTGCTGCCTTTTCTACAGTCCCATTTTCTGCTGCCTGTGCCTCTTCATACACAGGGAACCCGCACTGTGAACATACCTTATCCGTATCTTCCATCTTACTACCACAATTTTGACAAAACATATTGCTCCTTTCCACGCGGACATTGGCCTAAGCTTTTTCGTAACAGCCTGCCACCCGCATTTTCGCATCATCTGCTGAAATTTTTGTTATATTTTTTTCGTAAACCTTTTGCAATAAACACAAGTATCAAGCCCGGAATCAACAGTGCCCCTGCTGACAGCTCCTCAGTCGCCGCCTCTGCTGCCTCTGTAGTCCTAACCCCTTCGGACACCCCTGCATCTGCTGCTGTCTCACCGGCAGCTGCAGACTCGTGCATAATTTCATTCCTAACCTCCCTCTCATTTTTTCGAGCAGAATTTGTCGAAAAATAACGTTTTTTTAATTATTATAGTTCTATTTTAGGTAAATGTCAACGATATTGTATATCAAAAGGAAACAATAAATACAACTTGCATTTACAAATACGTTATGATATATATATAATTAAGAAATAAAAAATTTACAATTTTTTATCAAAAATTTTATAAACAAAGGAGAAAATGTATGTTTTGTAGACAATGTGGCAAAGAACTCCCCCCATCCGCCAAATTTTGTGTAGGATGCGGCGCACCCGTACCGGCTCAGGCCGTGCCTCCGAAAGCACCAAATCCGGCCCCGGAAACTGATTCCAAGCCCCCTGTAAAGGAGGCAGCTGAAACCCAAAACCCAGTCACAGCCTCTGAGCCTGAAATCAAGGAGAAACCCACAAAGCCCAAAAAGCAAAAGAAAAAAATATCTAAGTTCAAAATCATACTGCTTATACTGCTTGTATTGATTTTAGCAATTGTCGGTGTGGGTATCTATTTGTACGTTGCCTCACCGGTCGGAAGCATCATGACTGCTGTCAGAGAGGAAGACTTTGACGATGCCGTAGAAATTTACAATGATGATGCCGAAGACAGCGCTATTTACAGTCTGATCTGTTCCTCTCTGTTGAATCAGGAAATTTCCTCTGTAACAGATGACTTTTTGGCAGATAAAATATCTTATGAGACAGCCAGTGCTATGCTGCTTGCCATGAGCGGCTTGGACAATGACGAATTATCCGATGCTGCAAAGGAACAGACTGCTGTACTCACAAAATTACACGAATCCCGGGAAACTTACAGTCAGGCCGAGGAATTGTATGAAGACGGTGATTCCAAGGAAGCCTTACTGCTTTACCAGCAGATTGGCGAGGATATGCCGGAATACGAAAGCGCTCAGGCCAAAATCGACACCTGTCGCAGTGACTATAAGGAAAGCGTACTGGCACAAACAGAAACTGCAGATACCCAGGAAAATTATCTGACTGCCATGGAAATGGTTTCCGTTGCTTTAGATGTACTTGGTGAGGATGCAGACTTAACTCAGAGACTGACTGCTTTGACCGAAGATTATCATGCTCTTGTAAAGAGTGAGGCTATGCTCGAGGCCAATGCCGCATTGGAAAATAAGGCATATGTAGATGCCTTGTCAAAGCTCGAAAAAGCACTGGAAATCTTACCGGAAGACACCGATTTAACAGCGCTGCACTCCTCTATTTCCGACACCTATAGGGACGTCAGAATAGAAGAAATTCGTGGACAGGTAGAGGCCAAAATCGCTGAAAACGACTATCTACAGGCCATTTCCATCTTAAAGGAGGGCACGGCAGAGTTCCCTGAGTCCACCTTACTTGCCGATTTATATGCTTCCGTGTGCATTACCTTCGAATCACTGGTTACGGAGCAGGTAGTAGGATTACTGGAAAATTACGATTACGATACCGCATTAACCGTGCTTGAATCCATTATCAGCTCCTATCCGGATAATGATGCCATTAACAATCTGTATGATATTGTATTAGCTAACATGCCTGTGAAACTCAATGAATTTACCATAGCTGATTGTGATAATTATTATGAAATCACCGGTATAGGTATCGTGGAAGATACTATTGGCAATGTCTACAGTGCCGGTAATGTCTATGAATTTGATGATACGTGGAATGCCGGATACGCAAAATATTATTTAGGCGGTGAATACAGCACCCTTAAACTGACAATTGCCATGAAAAATACATCCCAGTACAATAAAACTTCAAGACGTATAACTATCTATGGAGACGATGACAAGGTTCTGTACACAACAGGTAATATCGGCAGAACCACCGCTCCTTTTGAGATAACTGCTGACGTATCAGATGTACAATGGCTCTACATACATTGCAGTGATAATGGTTATGACATGGTTACTCCGCTCTTGATTAATCCGACCCTTTACAAATAAAACGTAGTAAAATAATAAAAATAAAATATTTATGAGGTGACAAATATGAAATCTAAACTTGGTATTTCTGTAGGTATGTTAGGCGCAATTATGTATTTTATGGGATTGTTCTCAGGATACACCGTATTATTATTAATGGTAGGATATGTTCTTTTATTTGAAGACAATGCCTGGTTAAGAAGAACTGCTGTAAAGGCTTTAGTTGTATGTGTAAGCTTCTCCTTGCTTTATTATGTAATCGGCTTAATTCCGGACCTTATCGGAGTCATCGATGATGTGTTCAATATTTTTGGTGAATCATTCAGTATCACGGTTATCAGTAGGATTATATACTTTATTCAGTCCGTTATTTCCTTTGCTGAAACCGTTCTCTTGTTAATTCTGGGATACAAGGCACTTTCTCAGAAAACGCTCGTAATCAAACCGATTGATAAGATTATTACGGAACATATGAAGGAGGAATAAAAGAATAGCGCAGCTTTAAGATACTCATTGCCGAAAATATTAGAGTCGGGAAAACAATAAACTTGTTTTCCCGACTTTACTCATACTATACTATTTAAATATACTTAATATAAACTTAACTTTGATGAATACAGGAAATTAGAAATAAAGTCAAAGCAGCCTTCCTCATCATCTTCAAAATATAAGCTTCCGCCGCCTGTAACACCATAATATGTCCAGTCGCCGTTTACCTTTAATACTATAAATTCAACAGTATCTGTCTTGTACTCATCCTTACCTGATTTTACGATGAACTTGCCTTTTACCTCATAGCCTGCTGTAACCTTAAGTTCTTCGTATGCCTTGCAGAAATTCATGAATGCCTTTAATGCTGCTGTCGCATCTTTTTCCTCATATTCCCAGCTGTCTGCAAATTCTTCAAGATCGTCCTCGTCATCCAGAATATCTTCATAAGAGTCAACGTAATACTCTAAATAATCATCATAATAATCGTCCAGTTCGTCCTGAATATCCTCCAAATCATCCTTGTCCAATTTGGTGGACTTCTTCATCTCGAAACTAAGCTTCCACCTATCGTATTCATCATCGCAATCATCATAGTAATCTTCAAAATCGTCTTTGCGATCATCATAAACATCCGCATAATAATCAGATTTCAATTGTTTTGCATAGTATTTTTTATAAAGCTTCGCACCGAAATCTGGCATCAATGTCGCATTCAGCTCAACACTGCTTGTATTCTTCTTATTGATAGCCTTCATAAAATCGTTTATCGGCTCCATATACCCTTTAGAACCGGAAAAAATCTTGATCAGTATCAATAATACTACTACAGCTGCCGCTGCAATAATCAACGGTTTTTCCTTGCCCTTTAATGGATTCTCTCTCTTTGGTGCTTCTGCCTCTGCGCTCTCAGAAACCTGCTCCACTGTACCGGTATTCTCAGTCACCTGCTCCACTGATTCTGTACACGTACATTTTTCGCCATCCTGTAGCTGCTTTCCGCAATTTTCACAAAATGCCATAACACTATCCTCCGTATAAGAAAATTATTTTTACATATTATACTATAATTCGACAAATTATTCAAGCATACCGCCTTATTTAATCTTTATTTTCACGCATTATAGTTCTTTTTTCTTACACTCAGCTCGGTAATCAAAAATATTCTGAACTTTTCCAGTATTTTGAGCATTCAGCAAATCCTCTACACCTTCACCACTTTGCATACACATGGCATCTCAGGCCCCACGGAACACTTAAAGCATCTTACGCTTCTTCAGCACAATCATCGTAATCACGCAAATAATCAGCGTTGCGCCGCAAATAATACCAAATCCCCATGGACTTCCTGACAGAGGCATGCCCTCACCGGACACATTCATGCCGTACAGACCGGAAATAATAGTCGGTATGGACATAACGATGGTAATAGAAGCCAGGTATTTCATGACATTATTCAGGCGGTTATTGATAACTGTACTCATCAACTCTCTGGTACCGTTGATAATATCACGGTAAATCTGGGTCATCTCAATCGCCTGCTTATTCTCAATGATAACATCTTCTAACAGCTCTCTATCCTCCGGATACTGCTTGATACGGCTGTATCTGGTCAGCCTTTCCAAAATCAGGCCGTTGGCCCTTAAAGACGTAGCAAAGTATACCAGGTTGGACTCCAATTCATGCAGCTCGATTAATTCAGAATCCTCTGTAATCTCACTGATGTGACCTTCAATCTGGGTACGCTTCTTATCAATCTTACGCAAGTCCACCTGAAACTCCACTGCATTACGGTACAAAATCTGATACAGAAAACGCATACGTTTCTTGGTGCTGAATTCCTTAATCCGCTTGGCCACAAAAGCCTTTAAAATATTGGTTTCTCTGGCACATATCGTAATAATGGTATCTTCACACAAAATAATACCTAATGGAATAGTGGTATACTCATTGTGCTCACCACGCTTTTCTGTAACCGGAATATCCACTAATATCAGCGTGTAGTCATCTTCAATCTCGATACGGGCACTTTCATCATTATCCAGTGCTGCCTTGATATGGTCTAAATCAACACCGTACTTTTCGGAAATAAAATTGGCCTCTTCATTGGAGGGCGATGTCATTTTTATCCATATGTCTGTCTCATAATTGTCTACTTCTCTAATAATACCGTTGTCTGTTTTAAATAATGTAATCATTATCGCTTCCTCCTTCTTTGCAGTAATAAGCCCTACATTTAAGTATAACGAAAAACGGCACAAAGTACAAGCCCTTGTGCCGCCAATTCCAAAATTTTCTTAATTTTTATAAACTTTTCTTCTGAGAAGAACTGTCGCAATAACATTCAGTTTTCCCTTCAGAGGAGCCGCAATGGCATTCGCCTTTTCCTTCAGAGGAGCCGCTATGACATGCACCACTGCACTTTTCCTTATGAGGACATGTGCCGCCGCTTGGACATCCGATGCATCTTACACCGCGCCTTTTCTCTTTCACCATGTAAACCACTGCTGCACCAATAATAATCAGAAGTATTGCTGCAATCGTAATATCCGCTATCATACGGGTCACCTTCCTCTCTCAAATATTCTATCAACTGCAAAACACCGGGACCCTGAGACCGGAGCAATATACCTTCCGGCACAGGGGCCTTGAAAAGCGTCGGTCCTTAGCGAAGCAAGGCCATAGCCGCAGCCTGAGCTTAGTACCGCTACGCATTTTCATGGAGCGAGAGCGACCCTGAGACGGAAGGTATATTGCTCCGGTCTCCGAGCCGCGATGTTTTGCACCTTCTCAGTCTACGCTGCTTTCTTTAACGCGTATTCCGCTGCCATTTTCTTGTTATTTCTCTTAATGATGTAAATCACTACAGCAACCATAGCAAGCACTGCGATTAAGCCCGGAACAAAGCCTGCGCCTACGCCGCCTGTTGTCACCAATGTACCAATCTGGTATACCAGGAATGCCACTACATAACCGGTGCCTAACTGTAATGCAATGCCGCCCCACAGCCACTTCCTGCTCTGCATTTCGGAGTTCATTGCACCCAAAGCCGCAAAACAAGGCGGTGTAAATAAATTAAACATCAAATATGCCAAAGCTGCAACCTTGGTCAGTGCCATGGTTGTTGCTACTACATTACCGTCACCAATTAATGCAAGCTCTTCTGTATCGATGAAAGCACTTAAACCGTAGCAAACTGCTAAAGTACCTACAACATTTTCTTTTGCAATGAAACCGGTAATAGCTGCTGCTGCCAACTGCCATGCTGCAATACCTACGATCGGAACTAATAACACTGCAACCGGAGAAGCAATTGTTGCAAGGATAGAAGTATTTTCCATGCCCTCTTCCACAACCTGGAGGCTCCAGTTGAAGGTCTGCATAATCTGAACGACTGCATTACATACAAGGATAATGGTACCTGCCTTCACGATGTATGCCTTACCGCGGGATAACATAGAGAGGGTCGCTCTCTTTAAGCTTGGAAGCTTGTATTCCGGAAGCTCAATGATAAAGAAGGATTTTCTGTACTTATGTCCTGTAATCTTATTAACCAACAGAGCACCTAATAAAATCAATACAATACCTACAAAATACATCGCAGTACCAACCCAGGAAGCCTCCGGGAAGAATGCACCTACGAACAGTGCAATAACAGGAAGCTTCGCACCGCAAGGCATGAAAGGTGTGAGCATCGCTGTTGCTCTGCGCTCTCTTTCATTGCGGATCGTACGGCAAGCCATAACACCAGGAATGGCACAGCCGGTACCGATAACCATAGGAATAACGGACTTGCCGGACAGGCCAACCTTTTTGAAGATCGGGTCAAGTACTACTGTTGCACGTGCCATATAACCGCAGTCCTCTAACAATGCAATCAGGAAGTACATTACCATAACAAGCGGAAGGAAGCCAACTACGGCACCTACACCACCGATAATACCGTCAACTAACAGAGACTGTAAGAACGGATTTGCACCTTCTACCAGACCTGCAACCCACTCCTGGAAGGTTTCAATCCAGCCAACCAGCCAGTCTGCAATCCAGGTACCTACGGTAGACTGGGAAATATAAAATACGAGGAACATTACAACCGCAAAAATCGGAATACCTAACCACTTATTGGTAAGAATTGCATCAATTTTATCCTGAGAATTTTTGGTTCTTGTAAGCACCTTACGGGTTTCAACTTCTTTTACAATCTTATTTACAAATTCGAAACGTTTTCTGTCTTCTGCCTCTACTGCTTCTTTATTATGTACATCAATGTCGCCTTGTACATAAGGAGCCTTTTGGGTTGTTCCTATTAAATCAACAGCCTTTTGCACTGCTTCCTTTAAGCCATTGTCGCCGGTAGAGGTGGAAACGGTTTCTACCACCGGACAGCCCAGCTTTTCAGCCAGCTTTGCTGTATCAATCTTATTGTCCTTTTTCACATTCACATCACTCTTATTGAGTGCCACAACTACCGGAATGCCCAATTCCAAAAGCTGTGTGGTAAAGAATAAGCTGCGGCTTAAGTTTGTAGCGTCCACAATATTGATAATTGCATCCGGATTTTCATTCTTTACATATCCGCTGGTGATACTCTCCTCGGATGTGAATGGAGACATGGAATATGCACCCGGTAAGTCAACTGCGATGATTTCCTCAGCTCCGTCATAATAATTTTTCTTGATAGGACTTTCCTTTTTGTCCACAGTAACACCGGCCCAGTTACCAACACGCTCTGTTCTGCCGGTCAGCGCGTTGTACATTGTGGTTTTACCACTGTTAGGATTACCCGTTAAAGCAATTCTCATTTCTTGTTCCTCCTGAAATAAACTGAAAATCAGCATCTTGTTAGTCTGAACTAACCAATCTTCAAATAACAAAGCGGACACACCACAGGCTTTCCTTACGTAAGTCCGCTTTATATTCCTTCAATTCTCATGCATCATCATACTACTATATTATACTGTAATGAATTATATCAATATGACCTCTGCTAATTGATTGTCGATATTGTACCTGGCGTCTTTAATGGAAACAACACATCCACCTTTTAAATGTGATATAACTGTAATCGGTTCGCCACTATAGCAGCCAAGTGTAAAAAGAAATGAATTCAACTCTTCATCATCTGTAAGAATGTCTTTGATAATATACTCTTTTTCTACTTCAGCATCTAATAGATTCATGTCGCCCTCCTAAGTACAAAAGAAGTTAGCATCTTCTAACTACAATCAATTTATCACTCCGGATGCGCAATGTCAAGTAGTATTTACCAAATTTTTTCAATTTTTTTGGAGGAATTGTTTAATCCAGTCTGAATACCTGCTCAAGCTTTGGCTGTGCACCTGTTTCCGGATCCATTTCCAGCTCGAGAATGTCATCCATATACTCATTCCAACGGTCTACAATCGGGCTGCCTGCCTGTGTGCTTTCTGCAAAAGCAATGCCCTTCTCACATTCATAGTAGCCAAACAATTCATTGCCGTTGGCAAAAATAGTGTAATTGCAGATTCCGGCAGACTTTAAAAGTTCTACCATTTCCGGCCAGATTTCATCGTGTCTTTTGATGTACTCCTCCTTACATCCTGGTTTGATACGTCCTTTCCAAGCTAATCTTTCCATAATAAAATTCCTTTCTGTTGTTTGTTTTAAGATTGTCGGCGAAGGCCTTGTACTGTGGTATGGAATAAAATATATTTCGTCTCAGG
>JAFTXF010000044.1 GCA_017461685.1 Lachnospiraceae bacterium | reverse complement strand
TACAGGTGCTGACGAAGTGGTGAAGGCTACCGCAGCAAAGGTTCTGGGTGTTGTTTCCGACGACGCAGCATTTACTTACAGAAATACTACTATTACTATGGATGAAGCATTAAAGGCTTGGACCGGTACCCTTGAAAAGGTATTCCCAACCAAGGCAGTGCTTGATACTACTCCGGTAAATAGTGATGTATATAAGGCTGACAGTATTTATGTGTGCAAGCACAAGGTTGCGAAGCCAACCGTATTTATCCCTGTATTCCCGGGTACAAACTGTGAATACGACAGCACAAAGGCATTTGAAAGAGCCGGTGCAAACGTGATTACCAAGGTATTCAAGAACCAGACAGCAGCAGATATTCGTGATTCTGTAGAAGTATTCGAAAAGGCAATCGGCCAGGCACAGATTATTATGTTCCCGGGCGGCTTCTCTGCAGGTGACGAACCGGATGGTTCTGCTAAATTCTTCGCAACTGCCTTCCAGAACGAAAAGATGAAGGAAGCAGTTATGAAGCTCTTAAATGAAAGAGACGGTCTTGCACTTGGTATTTGTAACGGTTTCCAGGCACTCATTAAGCTGGGCTTGGTACCTTACGGTGAAATCGTTGGGCAGAAGGAAGATTCTCCTACACTGACCTTCAACACCATTAACCGCCACATCTCCAAGATGGTTTACACCAAGGTGGTTTCCAATAAATCTCCATGGTTAGCGGGAGCAGAGCTTGGTGCAACATATTGTAACCCGGCTTCTCACGGCGAAGGACGTTTCGTAGCTCCTAAGGAATGGATTGACAAGCTCTTTGCAAACGGCCAGGTTGCTACCCAGTACGCAGATTATCAGGGCAACGTAAGCATGGACGAAGAGTGGAACATCAACGGTTCCTACGCATCCATCGAAGGTATCACATCTCCGGATGGCAGAGCTTTAGGTAAGATGGCTCACTCCGAACGTAGAGGTGATAGCGTAGCGATTAATATCTACGGAGAGCAGGATCTGAAGATCTTTGAATCTGGTGTGAAGTATTTTGGATAACAGTTCAGCTATAGTATAAGCAATGGGTGCGTCTGAACTGTGTTATATTACAAATATATATCGCGAGGTAATCCCAATTTCCCCAAGGGACAATTTCGATTATTGCATAACCATCCAAAAATAAAAGAAATAGAGAAGATGACCTTGAAAGGACGTAAAAATCCTTTTGGGGTCGTCTTTTTTGTTTTCATAAGCGGCAATCTTTGCTATAATATAAGTATAAAAGTTATAGATTCGGGAGCGATATAGAAATGAGAACGAGGCAGGAAGCATTGGATTACGGTCTTTCTTTTCCGGACACCTATCAGGATGCACCATTTCATGATGAGAATTGGCAGCTCGTAAAGATTCATAAGAACAAAAAAGCATTTTTATGCATGCACTTTATTGGAACTTATAGTGCGAAATTTGCTACTGTTAATGGTTTAACTTGCGTGTTATCATTAAATTGTCAGATGATCCTATGATAAACTGCGAAAGGTGAGGTGAAGATCATGTTAGGCTTTATATTTACGATATTATTATTTGTAGTCTTTGGAAAGATATTGCTTTTTTCTATAAAAGCAACCTGGAGTATTGCTAAGATCGTAGTATCCGTGGTATTACTGCCCTTGTTCCTGGTGGGATTGGTATTATCCGGATTGATCGCAGTAGCATTACCGGTTCTTGTAGTTGTAGGAATCATTACGTTTGCAGCATTGCGTGATTAATAAGGAGGAGATTATCTATGCGTTACGAGTTAAAAGGAGGTTCGTTCCCAGTGGTAGAATGTCAGCTGGAGAACGGAGAACAGATGATTACAGAGAGAGGCTCCATGGTTTGGATGAGCCCTAATATGCAGATGGCGACCAGTGGAGGCGGACTCGGCAGAATGTTTTCGAAGGCATTTTCAGGTGAAAGCATGTTCCAGAATATCTATACAGCAAAAGGGAATGGTCTGATTGCTTTTGGCTCCAGCTTTCCGGGGCAGATCAAGCCGGTAGTAATCGGTAGGGGACAGGAAATGATTGTACAGAAAAGTGCTTTTCTGGCAGCACAGTCCGGAGTGGAATTATCAATCCATTTCAGCAAGAAACTGGGAGCCGGACTGTTCGGCGGGGAGGGCTTTATCATGCAGCGCCTTTCCGGAAACGGTATTGCTTTTGTGGAGATTGATGGCGAACTGATAGAGTATGAGCTGCAGGCAGGGCAGCAGATTGTGGTGGATACCGGTAATGTGGCTGGCTTTACATCCGGCGTGCAGATGGATATCAGACAGGTGCCGGGTATGAAAAACATACTTTTAGGTGGAGAAGGGCTATTTAATACGGTGCTTACCGGACCCGGTAAAGTGTGGCTGCAGACCATGCCTATCTCCAATGTAGCAATGTCTATCAGGCCTTATATTCCTACCGGTAATGGTTGAAAGCAGAACAACTGATGAATGATATGGCAAAAGAGGGCTGGGAAGTGGTAAGTGTTACACAATGGTCAAACTTCAAGCTGTGTTTGCTGCTCATGTTTGTCAGAGAAAGAGGTGTAGGATGAAAGACACAAAAAGACAAGTGTGTATATTGATTGTGATGCTGTCTTTGCTTATGAGTGCATGCGGAGCGACAAGTACGGTCTACACAGTAGAAAAGAATCACGTTAGTTATGAAGTGAATATAGAAAATCAAACAATTTCTGATGGTGCCAATGTATATCAATATGATTTTTCAGGAAACAAGTCGTCTTATGATGTGAATATTACATACCCGGATGGCTCCACCTATTGGTTTCATATGTCCGACGGCTCCGGTTACGGGGGATGGAGTGACGATTATGATGAAAATCGCTATGTGGATGGTGATACTTTGAGCGACGTGCTTTTGGAAAAGGCGCCAAAAGAAGTAAAGTCAGGAAATGTATTAGCGGCCCTTATTATCGCTGTTGTGGGTATTTTTTATATTGCATCTCCATATACCGCATGGTATTTGGGATATGGTTGGCGATACAAAAATGCAGAGCCTTCTGACAGTGCGTTAGGGGCAAACCGTGTCGTTGGCGTAATTGCGGTGGTTGCTGCAGTTATATTACTATTTGTATAATTGGTAAATGGACTTTACATAGATTGGAGAAAGCAAATGAAAAAATACAAAGTTATTGAAACCAAAAAGAACCAAGCAGAGAAGCTTATGAACGACATGGCAAAACAAGGATAAGTGAGGGCTGCAACACGACTTATTGCAGACACATAGTTCCCTTTTTCGACAATGCTGAATATATTATATAGAAACTAAAATATATTCAGAAAGGAAAACGAAAATGGATGAATTAATGTATTCAGAGGTTGTTGAAAACACCGATATGCCGGAAGAAATGACGGTTGCCGAGGACTGCGGCTGTGCATATGGCGCAATGGAAGAGGGCGATAGAGGCGATAAGGAACCGAAGGAGGCTTGCAGGATTAAGTTTTTCCAAAAGGAAAAAGTGAGTGTACCGGTGAAGGTAACTCCTTTTGCCGTGCCGGGTGAAGCCAAGGTGACCTGCTGCGGCAGACCGATGGTTATCAGCAGTAGTGACCGTACCGAAGAACGTACACACTGTATGTTTAAAGTGACCCAGGCTCTTTGTATTGAAATCCCGATTTCTTTCGGGGCCAAGGTAGAGACCGGAGAGATCGAGGTACAGTGCGGTATCGCCGGAACAGAAGAATGTGACTGTAAATAAGTGATACAGCAGGTGCAGAAGTATTTTGTTTGCAGAGAAAAGTATTCCCCTATTGACTTATGAAAAAAATTATGGTTTAATAATTAAAGAAATATTTTGGAGGTTGACATAATGGAACGCATTAAAACATTAGAAACAAGAAACCTTTGTGAAAGCGCAAAAAACGGCGGTTGCGGTGAATGCCAGACTTCTTGCCAGTCCGCTTGCAAGACCAGCTGTGGTGTTGCAAATCAGCCTTGCGAGAACACAAATAAGTAAAACATGTACTCATGTAAACGCCGCCTGTATGGCGGCGTTTTTTACGAGTTTGACAAATATAGGAGATAGTTTAGAATATGATACATTGTTACAAACTGGGAGGTTTAAATATCGTCCTCGACATATGTTCCGGCTCTATTCATGTAGTAGATGAGGTGATTTACGACATCATTGAAATGTACGAGTACAAGAGTCAGGAGCAGATTAAAGCAGAGATTCTGGAGAAATACACAGACAGGGAAGACGTGACTCCGTCAGAAATCGATGCGTGTTTTGCGGCCATCGAAGAGTTAAAGCAGGCAGGCAAATTATTTTCACCGGATACCTTTGCACCTATTGCCAATAATTTAAAGCAGAAAACCGCAGGTGTGGTGAAGGCCCTTTGCTTGCATGTGGCACATACCTGTAACTTGAATTGTGCTTATTGCTTTGCCAGCCAAGGGAAATACCAGGGCGAACGTGCCATTATGAGCTATGAAGTGGGCAAGCAGGCATTGGATTTCCTGATGGAAAACTCTAAAGGGCGTAAGAATCTTGAGGTAGACTTTTTCGGCGGCGAGCCGCTTATGAATTTTGATGTGGTAAAACAGCTGGTAGCTTATGCCCGCTCAAGGGAAAAGGAGTGCGGCAAAAACTTCCGCTTTACCCTTACGACTAACGGCATTTTGATTGATGATGACGTGATTGAATTTTCCAACCGCGAGATGAGCAACGTGGTGTTAAGTCTGGACGGACGTAAGGAAGTGCATGACCGCTACCGTGTGGATTATGCCGGAAACGGCAGCTGGGAGAGAATCGTACCGAAGTTCCAGAAGTTCGTAGAAGCCCGTGGTAATAAAAATTATTATATGCGTGGTACTTTCACCCATGCCAATCCGGACTTTGTCAATGATATTAAAGAAATGCTGGACCTTGGCTTTACAGAGCTTAGCATGGAGCCTGTAGTTTGTGCGGCTGATGATCCGAACCGCCTGACAAAAGAAGATTTGGCTATTGTTATGGAACAGTATGAGAAGCTGGCAGAGCTGATGCTTGAGCGTCGTAAGGCAGGCAAGCCGTTTACTTTCTATCATTATATGATTGATTTGAAGGGCGGTCCTTGTATTTACAAGCGTGTCAGCGGCTGTGGCTCAGGCACAGAATATATGGCAGTGACTCCTTGGGGTGACTTGTACCCATGCCATCAGTTTGTGGGCGATGAGAAGTTCAAGCTGGGCAATGTGTGGGACGGCGTTACCAATACTGAGATGCAGCAGGAATTCTGTTCCTGCAATGTATATGCCCGTCCGGAGTGCCACGATTGCTGGGCGAAGCTATATTGCTCCGGTGGATGTGCTGCCAATGCATATCATGCCACCGGCTCTATCAAGGGCATTTACAAGGATGGCTGCGAGCTGTTCCGTAAGCGTATGGAATGCGCCATTATGTTAGAAGCTCTGAAAGCAGTAGACGGGGAAAAATAAAATAGGATTGTGAGTGCTGCAGGCTGCTGAAAGAGCGCAATATATTTCTGCTCTGACAGTGCCGGCAGCATTTTGTTTTGGAAAGGTGTGGCAAAGAATGAATACTCCGATTTGTGATTTTGTACAAAAATATATAGATAGTGTGGGGGTCCGCTTTCATATGCCGGGCCACAAAGGAGAAAGTGTCTTCACAGGTCAGGCAGAATCCCGCGAGGGCGCTGAGAATATTGCATCCGCAGGTCAGGCAGGGCACCGCAAAAGCACTGGAAATATTATATTCGCGGGTCGGGCAGGGCGCCGCAAAAGCGCTGGAAAGATTACGTTCGCGGGTCGGGCAGGGCGCCGCAAAGGTGCTGAGAATATTGCATCTGCGAGCTCCACAGGCAGCGCCGGCCAAAGGAAGAATAAGTGGCCGGAAATCGAAAAGTATGATATTACGGAAATCGACGGCGCAGACGTACTGTATAAGGCTTCCGGTATTATCAAGGAGAGCGAGGAAAATGCCTCTCGACTTTTTGGGACTGCCAGAACCAAATATTCTACGGAAGGGTCCTCTCTTTCTATACGTGCCATGTTGTATTTGACGGTGCTTTACGCCAAGGAAAGGGGATGCAAGCCTCTGATCTTGGCCGGCCGGAATGCCCATCAGGCGTTTCTGTCAGCGGTGGCTCTGTTGGATCTGGAGGTGGAATGGCTTTATCCGAAAGAGCAGGAGAGCCTTATGTCCTGTAAGATTACCGACGAACAACTGGCAGAGCGACTGGCAGATATGCCGCAGAAGCCGGTGGCTGTTTACATAACCAGCCCGGATTATCTGGGCAATATTTCGGATATTGAAGGACTGGCAGCGGTCTGTCACAGTCAGGATGTGTTGTTGCTGGTGGACAATGCCCATGGTGCATATCTGCAGTTTTTAAAGGAAAGCAGACACCCGATTGCGCTTGGCGCAGATATGTGCTGCGATTCTGCTCACAAGACCTTGCCGGTACTGACCGGCGGAGGGTATCTGCATATAGCACCAAATGCACCGGAGTTATTTGCAAAGCAGGTAGAGAGAGCTATGAATCTGTTTGCCTCTACCAGTCCCTCTTACCTGATTTTGCAGTCCTTAGATGCGGCCAATCAATATTTGGCCGAAGGCTACCGGGAAAAACTGGCTGAGTGTGCGACATACGTGGAGGGCATGAAAAAGCGCCTGCAGGATGCAGGCTATACCCTTGTGGGAGATGAGCCTTTAAAACTCACCATAGCTACGAAAGATTATGGCTGGAGAGGGAATATAGTGACTCAGTTTTTGGCTATCGCGGACATGATTGGCGAATTCGCCGACCAGGATTTTGTTGTATTGATGTTGACGCCGGAATTGCGGTTCAGTATATTGGAAAGTATGGAGGCGATATTACGGGCAGTACCAAGAAGGCCACCGATTACAGAAAAGGCGCCTACTTTATCCAAGGCAGAAAGAGTATGTTCTGTGAGAGAAGCAATGTTTGCAAATTCTGAGGAAAGGAATGTGCGGGATTGTCTGGGACAGGTACTGGCAAGTGCAAGTGTGTCGTGTCCGCCTGCCATACCGATTGTAGTGTGCGGGGAACGAATCGATGAACAGGCATTGCAATGCTTTGCGTATTACGGAGTGGAGCGCTGCAATGTGATT
>JAFTXF010000043.1 GCA_017461685.1 Lachnospiraceae bacterium | reverse complement strand
GTTATCAAAGGTATCAGAGACAAGCGGAAAGAGCTTGGTCTTATACAATAAAATACAAGGGAGGATTCTACTATGGCAAAAGTTAAAGTTGATGGCTGCGCCGGATGCCAGGCTTGCACCGGTATCGCACCAGACGTTTTCAAAATGAATGACAACTATGAGGCATACTGTGTATACGGTGACGACGATGTACCAAACAATTATATGGATGATGTTCGTACAGCAGCAGACATCTGTATGGCTCGTGCAATCTCTATCGAAGAGTAATTATTCACATAATTATAAACTGTACATGTCAATAGGCTGCCCATCTCGTGAGAGATTGGCAGCCTGTTTTGTATTTTTATTTATTTGTAGCTTAAATTTACTTGTAGGTAACAGTTCCCCAACCATTAAAGTCGAGAATAACCTTATCTGTCTCAATCACGCCGCTGCCCCACTTAGAGTGTACGCAAGGGCTGTCATAAGTATCATAAGGGAATACAACCTGCTCACCGTCGATAAATCTCTCGTGTCTGTTCATCTTCAGGTTTGCGTAAGACAAGGTCATAGTGTCCGCATCGAATTCCGGCTTATTAGCCTTAACCATAGCCTTGAACTCTTCATAGCCGCCGCATTCTTCTTTGGTAGCAACGGTACATACGACACCGTGCTTACGGCCATAGCTTCTGACTTCCTTCTCCTTAAGTTCACCTTCGCCGCCTTCGAAAATGCCCTGAGAGAACCACAATACTGCATAAACTCTCTCGGAAGCCTTAATCCACAGATAATTGCCTTCCTGCTCAGTCTCTAACTTGGTAAGAGGCACTGCAGCGTGGATAAAGTCGAGCTCCTTCTCCGGAATATCGTAAGTAGCCATAGCAATGTTCTTGTCACTGAAGGTCTGTACACAGCAGCAGAACAAGTCACCGGTCCAGTAACCATGCTCCTTGCCCTCCGGTCCGGTACTGCCCGGATGATGGCTGAAAATACGTAAATCAGGTGCAGACAGAAAAGAAAGCTCCCATTCATGCTGCTGATGATGTGCATACCATGCTGCAGGGCTGCCTTCCGGATAATCATCCTGCCAGGTTACACCACCGATCATATAGTCAGGGGTAATATATGTACGCTTGTTGATATTGCCCGGTACCTGAGGAACCTGCTTGTGAGGTGTATCATAAGTAATACTGTGCAAATGCTTGCACTCTCTGTTCTCCCAGCTGTCCGGTCTGGAATTTACTACATCATATACATAGTCAGCAGGCTTGAAGCCTGTTGCAACCAGTTCCAACGAAGAACACTTGTAGCAATCTGTTCCAAAATAGTAATTATATACCATGTTCATGCCGCCGCAACGGAAATTAAATACTGTAGTTTCATAAATTCTACCGTGAGCACCGCCGAAATAGCCTTCCTTAGAGCAGTCCATGATCATATCCATCAGCATTACATTAGCTGACATCTCTGCAAACTTCTTCATCGGTTCATCAGCAAAATCATATAAGTTCAAAAGAACAATGAATACCTCATGACCATAGCCATAAGAATCAAACTCTGCCCAGCCTCTCTGTGCTCTGAAACGAATAAACTCCTGCAAGAACTTACGGTCTTCTTCGATGATTTCCTGTGCCGTCTTCTGATACTGTGTAAAGTAGGTATCCGGATATCTCATGGCATACAAATATCTGGATTCATGGAACAGGAACATATGGTTCTCAGATTTGTACTTACTTTCAAAATTCCACTGAGTGAAGTACTTGTGAATCAAATCCATAGTCTCCTTTGGAAGCTTGTCTTCCAACATATAGCAGGCACGCACCAACTTGTGTGATACAAAGTCCGGCTCACCCTGCAGGTCTCTTCCAGCAATTGTCTGGTGCGGCAATTCAAACCATCTTGCCAAACGGTTCAATCTGTCGATAACTTCCTCACCGGCATTAGGATTGAATAATAACTGGGCGATACATTTTCCGCCATAAGTGTCTTTCTCCAGATCACCGGACAACAAATCCTCTATGATCTGATCATGCAATTGTTTATTCATTACATTCCTCCATTCTGCTCGCTCTCTTTCAGAGCACTGCTCAAGCACATTATACTTTTTTACCCCCAATTTTTCAATATTATTTGACTAATTTTATAAAATATTACATCTAGATATTCTTTTAATACAAAAAGACAGAGAGCTTACTCTGGCTTTCTGTCTTTTTTATTTCCTCGCCACAATCAGATATCGATGGGTAGTGCCTTCCACATATCCTTTATCCTCTATTACTTTCTGCATTCTCAGCAATTGCTCAAAGCATTTATCAACTGAAAAGCCTGGGAACTCCCATTCAATAATATGTGCAAACCACACGAATGCACCAATATCATAAAACTTGATTGGTCGGTATGCTTCCTCTGCAGCAATAATTTGAAAACCCGCATCTTCAAACACTTTCCGTTGTTGCGTAAGATTCAGATGCGGAAAAGGCTTTTCCGTGCCCGGAAGCACCATTTCCACCAAGTCTCTGTCATTATCCCCACCAACCTGTTGTGTAATGAAGATTCCTCCCTTTTTCAAAAGACGATACAATTCCTTAGCATCAAACTCTCCATGTCTATTAATTATAACATCAAAAGCCTCATTATCAAATGGAATCCACGAAGGGTTATCGCACTCTTTGAAATCAATTCCTAATGGTAGTAGTTTTTCTTGGCATAATTGCACATTTGGTTCATATCCCTCGGTTGCAGATGTTTTATCAAACGGGTGATTTAGTGATAATAAAAATTCGCCACCGCCGGTATCATAATCCAAAATATTAAAATCTTTATTCAAATACTGCGTTACTATCTCTTTATAATTCCACGGCAAATCATTCTCTTCCTCATATTTCCCATGAATGTGGGAAAAATCCCAGCCTTGAATATGTGCTATTTCCTCTTCTTTTTCCCAAGCTAATTTCAATTCTGTTTCGTTCATTTTAACTGTTTCCTTTAAGCTATGCATACAATCTTATTACACTACTCAGATGTTTGTCTGCTCCAAAAATTCCTGCAAGCTTTCCGCCTTGGCAGCAAGTTTTGTCCATCGCATTAAAGTTTCCTCGTCTGCATTTTCCAAGCGAACGTGTAACTCTTCCGATATTTGCCCCAAATCGTTAAGCATACTATATACAAGATTTATTAGTGATTTTTTGCGGCCAATCTGCTCACCTCTTGCTAACCCCTCAGCTAATCCTTCCGCTTTACTCCTATCCATCATCTCACCAATCGTCATATAGCGTTCTCTCACCTCCGCTGATTGCTTTACGTGTGTCACATAGTCATGTATATGTGCAACATGCTTATTTGTTACACTTTCTATATTACTATGATTTAAGTATGTAAGCAATTCTTTTTTTTGCCTGCGCTACGCACTTTTTCCCTGTGGTATTAAAATAAATAAATTTCAGCCCATCACGATACTCAAGTAGTGGAAATTCCTTGCAGGTATTTTCAAAAGTATATACCATGCTGTCCTCCCCGAAAGGGTCAAAAGTAGTTATCATAATCATGTACAAATCCGGCAGCCTACTCCACTTCTTTTCTCCTCTCTTCAAACCCTTACTGTCTTTCTTAGCCTGATAGTAACGGCTCCTCTTTTGTATGTCCAACTCAGGATAGTTTTGTGATTCCATATTGTAAATGCGGCACTTTGCCGGAGAATTATCCTCTTCGTAAATTTCCACATCCAGACGTATTCCCCTGAGTTCCGGCGTGTCGCCAGGAATCACAGACTGGGCTTTGACATGAATTGCTCCAATCTCCCGCTCCAATAGTATGGATAATACTTCCCGGAAGAATGACTCTCCCACATCCGGGTTGTTAGCAATTGCATTTAGCATAAAATCATCCAGTACATTCAGTTCTTCCAATTTTGGTCTTGTAGACATAAAAACACCTCGCTTTACCTAATATTTTGAGGACCGAAATTATCTCCTCATTACATATAGGCATTAGCAAGGCATTTTGTCACACTTTTTATTTATCTACATGTAAATTCAAATTGAATTATCAAACGTAAATCCTACCGCATCCTTTTCCACTGCAGTAAACGTATTATACTTTCCATTTGTGTACTCAGCAACAACCTTGCCCCAGAATTTCTGCGCAGGCAAATTCTCCGTCCACTGGGATACTCCCCATCCACCGGGAAACATATCAAAAATTCTCCCAGCAACTTCTTTACCCACTCCCTTTTGCCGATATTTTTTCATTACAAAAAATTCTGCTATATTGTGAGGGTTGGGCAAATTATTATGTTCACAACAAGACCTTACTAAAACCAACCCAGCAAGTTTTCCATCAACTCTGATAAAGAATGGGTATCTTCCATCCTCATTCCAATAGTCATCAATGCGGGGATAGCCAAAGTATCCAACTAATATTCATAAATATTCTCCATGATTCAAAATTTCCAGCCATACCGTTTTTTACTTAACAGCTTAATCGTTTTATAACAATAAGGCTCCTTCTTTATACTCTTCCCTATCTTCCTCCGGAAACACCTCTCCCCAATAATAAGGATTCAACTCACTTATCTTCTTAAATATAATTTTATTCTCGGGATTGGAAACAGCAATTTTGACATCATCCCCCCAATATCTCAAACGTTCTTGACATATGCCGCAAGCAGTTAATATTTGGGGGGATTCATTTTCATTATCCCTTGATACACATAATGAATGTGTGATTTTCAGATTATATTTTTGAGCCTCGCACATTGCTCCGGTCTCCATGCACAAACAAGCAGCCGCATTGAAAGATTCAAACGCTACGCTGATTAAAAATTGTTCTTCTGCAGTATACATGATTGCACAGCCACCCCATCCTTGCGGAAAACGCTTATCAAGAAATGATATGGCCTTTTTGTACATCAATTCGCCTAATTCTCTATCGTCCGTCATTTTGCTCCAATTCCTTTTTACCGCTTAGCTTAATCCTTTAGGCATAATCCAAATGCCTTTCCACCAAAAATCACTCTTTTGTTATTATCATTATACATTAACCATGGTAGCATGTCAATTTGAGCCTTTGCAAAGCAACCACTTCCCTGAGGCCAATCAACACATCATTTCCCCCAAAGGGCCTTTTTCTTTTTGCGCCCTCTCTTCTCCATTGCACTGCGAAGATTCTCATCCAGCTCCTTGAAATGCGCGTCCTCCTTCTCCGTTCGCACCCGCTCCCGCTCTGCTTCCCGTTCCTCCTGCAGACGGAACTGATAATCCAGTTCCTTCAAAAGCCCTTCCTTCATAGCCTGCAGAAGCTCTGCATTGCTTTCTCTAATACTCTCTGTGATAAACTGCTTCAAAAGCTCCTGCAGACGCTTTGCCTTCTCCAGCTTTTCCACATCAGCCACAGGTGATGCCGCCATTTCCCGAGTTTCCTTCATCATTTCCCGGGTCCCGTCCGCCACGTCCTTTGGGCGGTACATAATAATTCTGCGCTCCATATCCTCTCCAAAGCCTTCCACCCCCTGGGTCCCATGAAGCATGTCCGCCTTTTCCTTATCAATCAGCTCTTTAATGGCCTTCAGCTGCAGCCCCTGCTCCTTCCAGCCCTTGATACGCTTAAACGTATCAATGTCGCTCTCTGTGTATACCCTTCTGCCCTGAGCATTTCTGCAAATAGAAAGCCCCAGCTCCTCTTCCCAATACCGAAGCGCATGAGCCTCCACCTGCAGTGCCTGCGCCGCCTCCTTAATTGAATACATTTGTTGTGTCATAATTCCCCTTCCTTTCTCTATCAAATAATATAGGCGTTTGCGGAATGCTTTGGCAGCCGGTCAGAGTAATATATGTTCTAGCTGAAGGGCCTTGAAAAGCGTCGGTCCTTAGCGAAGCAAGGCGATAGCCGTAGTCTGAGCTTAGTACAGCACAAGGCACGCTTTCTCACTAAGCTCGCACTACGTGCTTGCTAAGTGTTCAATGCGCGCTACGCCTTTTCATGGAGCGGGAGCGTCCATGAAGCAGAACATATATTACTCCGACCGGCTGCCAAAGCATTCCGCAAACGCCTATCACCTAAAAAGAGACTGCGCCTTCGGCCAGTCTCTGTTGTAAATTTAGTCTCTTTGTAAATTGGCAAATTTGGTGTAATCCGCCAGCCACGCCAGCTCCACGGTACCAATTGGACCGTTTCTCTGCTTGGCAATGATAATCTCAGCCACTCCGGGCTTTTCCGTTTCTTTATTGTAATAATCATCACGGTAAATAAACATAACCACGTCGGCATCCTGCTCAATGGCTCCGGATTCACGCAGGTCAGACAGCATCGGTCTGTGGTCCGGTCGCTGTTCCACCGCTCGGGACAGCTGTGAAAGCGCCAGTACCGGCACATTCAGCTCTCTGGCAATAGCCTTTAAGGAACGGGATATCTCTGAGATTTCCTGCTGTCTGGATTCAATACGACCGCTGCCTGTCATCAACTGCAGGTAGTCGATAATAATCATATCCAGACCCCTCTCCAGCTTAAATTTACGGCACTTAGAGCGAAGCTCCGCCACAGTAATACCCGGGGTATCGTCAATCATCAGATTGGATTGGCCGATAACACCGGCAGTCTCTGCTAACTTCTCCCAATCCGAATCGGTCAGCTGACCGGTACGAATGCTCTGACCGCTGACCTTGGACTCTAAGGAAAACAGACGGTTTACCAGCTGCTCCTTACTCATTTCCAGAGAAAATACTGCCACTGCCTTGTGCAGCTTAAATGCAACGTGCTGGGCAATATTTAAAACAAAAGCAGTCTTACCCATAGACGGTCTGGCTGCAATCAGCACCAGATCGGAAGGCTGCATCCCCGCTGTGCGGTAATCCAGATCAATAAATCCTGTTGCCACACCGGTAACGCTGCCCTGGGTCTTGCTGGCCAGTTCAATCTTCTGCATGGCATTGGCAACAACCTGCCGTATCGGTACAAACTCGTCTGTATTTCTATGCTGGCATATTTCAAAGGTACGCTTCTCGGTATCGTCCAGAATGTATTCCAGACTCTCTTTGCCGGCATAACAATTGCTGGCAATCTCTTCATTTAAGCGAATCAATCTCCGCAGAGTGGCTTTCTCGTACACAATATTGGCATACTGCTTGATATTGGCGGAGGTAGGCACCACCACCAGCAAATCCTTCATAAATTCCAGACTGCTGACCTCCGGCGGCACATCCTTTTCTCTAAGCTTGTCCTGCAGCATAATTAAATCCACAGGCTTGCCCTCGGCATTTAACTCCACCATAGCATCAAAAATAATACCGTATTGCTTACTGTAAAAATCATCTCCGTGCAAAATCTCACTGGCTACCACAACCGCTTCCCGGTCCAATAGCATGGAGCCAATCACCGATTGCTCCGCTTCTATACTGTGAGGCATCACGCGCTTTAACACGGCCTCTTCCATTGTAGTAGTAGTTGGCATACAAACTCCTTATGTGTAACTGGTCACACAGTAACCCTTACGCTTCCTGTACTTTCACTTTCACCGTACCGGTTACCTTTGGATGCAGCTTAATCGGTACTTCATAATAACCGAAATTCTTGATAGCCTCCGGCAAAACGAGCTTTTTCTTGTCGATATCAATACCGGTCTGGGCCTTCAATGCTGCGGCAATTTCCTTGGTAGACACGCTGCCGAAGGTACGGCCGTTCTCTCCGGCCTTAATTCCTACAACCACTTCCTTGCCGGCCAGCTTCTCTGCCATAGCCTTGGCTGCGTCTAACTGCTCCTGGGCAACCTTTGCCTCATTGGACTTCTGCAGCTTTAAATCATTTAAATTCTTTGGAGTAGCTTCCACACCTATTTTCTTCGGCAATACAAAATTTCTGGCATAGCCTTCGCTCACCTCAACAATATCGCCCTTTTTTCCTAATTTCTTCTCATCCTGCAATAAAATTACTTTCATAGCAAGTCTCCTTCCTCAATCATAGTATCTAAAGTGCCCTTCAATGCACCCTCCGCCTCAGCCAGAGTGGCATTTTCCATCTGGCAGGCCGCCACATTTAAGTGACCGCCGCCGCCCATACGTTCCATAATCACCTGAACATTTACTTCATCAATGGAACGGGCAGAAATATATATCTTACCCTGGAAAGGCGTCAGCACAAAGCTGGCCTTCACACCTTTAATATTTAACAATTCATTGGCTGCCTGAGCACCGATAACGGTCGGATTAGCCACTTCCTCTGCCTGACAGTAGGAAATCGCATAGTCCCCTCTGTAAATCTCTGCCTGGCTAACCGCATCTGCCTTGGTCTTGTAATCAATGGCATTTTCCAGGAACATCTTACGCACTCTGGTCACATCTGCACCGTTTCTGCGTAAGTACGCTGCCGCTTCAAAGGTACGCACACCGGTCTTAGTCAGGAAATTATTGGTATCAATCACAATGCCTGCATACAGACAGTCCGCTTCCTCCGGGCGAATCCGCAAATTGTCCGCGGTATATTGTAAAATCTCAGAAACCATCTCACTGGTACTGGACGCATAAGGCTCAATGTACGACAGGGTGGCATTCTCCACCGTATCCGTACTCTGTCTGTGATGGTCAATGACTACCACATTCTTACACATGCGTAAGAGATCCGGGCACTCGGTAATAGCAGGTCTGTTCACGTCTACCACGACCAATACCGTATTGGCTGTGACACATTCCAAAGCATCCTTAGGTGACAGAATAAAGTCCTCCGGATACTCCGTCCGGTCCGCAAATAGACTGGTCATCGGCTGTAAAGAGCCTGATACATCATTCAGTACCACATGTGCTTCCTTGCCGCAAATCTTGGCAATACGGCAAATACCCACTGCCGCTCCAAAGGAATCCACATCCGGCAATCTGTGGCCCATAACCAGCACCTGGTCCTTGGAGGAAATGATTTCCTTCAGTGCATGTGCCTTTACTCGTGCCTTTACTCGTGTATTCTTCTCCACCTTTTGGCTCTTGCCGCCAAAATAAAGAATCTCAGAACCGGCCCGTACCACCGCCTGATCACCGCCCCGGCCTAAAGCCAGGTCAATAGCATTCCGCGCAAATTCATAATTCTGGGCATAAGAAAGGCCGTCATAACCTACACCGATGCTGACCGTAACAGCCATCTCATTCCCGATGCTGACTGTCTTTACATCCTCTAAAAGATCAAACTTCATCTCCTGGAGCTGCTTGATATTCTTCTTACGCAGGATTACAAAATACTTATCCTTCTCGAGCTTGCGGCAAATACCGTCTACCGCGCTTATGTATTTATTGACCTTTCTGTCAATCAAGGCTACCAAAAGCGAACGGCGCACCTCTTCCAGACTGCCCAGTGCCTCGTCGTAATTGTCCAGATATATCAGACAAATAGCCAGGCTCTGGTCATCCACCTGGCGAATGGCATACTTTAAGGCGGTTTCATCATACAAAAATACACTCAGCAGATAGCTCTCCGCATTCTCCGCATACTCTTCTAACTCTATCTCCTGGTCTAACATCTCGCTAAATATCATTCTGGAGATTCTGGCTCTGTATTCCTTTTCCTCATAAGTAAAGGATACATCCACACTTTCTCCTAATTCCCTGTCAGGGAACTTATCCTTGGTAATCGCAGGGAATAAATTGTGTATCTGTACATTACGGGGATATGCACCGCCAACTACTTCCAAAAAGCTGTCATTGCACCAGACGATTTTGCCATTCTCCTCCAGCAGCGCATAAGGCACATCAAACTCCTTAATCATAGTCCTCTGTACCTGCCCATATTCGGTCGCAAAATTAATCAGTTCTCTGGTCACAATTCGTTTATTCACAGCAGTAAGCCACAGCGTTATCACAAAATAAAACAGCACAAATGCACTGAGCAAAACGCCGGCCCTTACATCTAACAAATAGATGGCAATATTTACGAGAAGCAATAAAATTCCTAAATATAATGTAAACTTAATGTATTGCTTCAATCGTCCTCTTAATCTGATTGTTTTATCCATAAAAAACATCCTCTCCTACTGATTACTCTATTATAGCACTTTTCTGCGCATCTGACTAGCCCACAAAAATGCA
The DNA here is from genome assembly GCA_017461685.1 of Lachnospiraceae bacterium. Lineage (GTDB taxonomy): Bacteria > Bacillota > Clostridia > Lachnospirales > Lachnospiraceae > RGIG6307. The sequence goes on along the minus strand of JAFTXF010000043.1, from coordinate 204 downwards.
CAAAGATAGCCCTTTTCGACAGAAATCGGGAAACGTGCGCCGCCAGGCGCACCAACGCAAAACCCGGAGCAGTCACCTGCCCCGGGCTTTTAAGGATAGAGAAATAAAGTATATATCAAATTCCATAAAATGAAATTGATAACAAAAAGATTAACAAATTTTTAACAAAGTTATGTTTTAATAAAGAGCCGCAAGCGACTCTCG
>JAFTXF010000042.1 GCA_017461685.1 Lachnospiraceae bacterium | reverse complement strand
TGATTTTCATGGCGAATAAAGAAATAAAAAAGTTAAGAATTAACAATTCAGAAACATGAAGGAAGCATTACATAAACAAAAAGACTATATGATTATAGATACAATAAAAAGGAGATTTATACAATGGAAAACGAAAATGTAGAAGAAGGCTTCAGTTACACTTATTCTGCGAAAGAACAGATGGAAATAAAGAATATCAGACAGAAATATATACCTAAGGAAGTAGACAAGATGGAACAACTCCGTAAGCTGGATCAGAGTGCAACGCAAAAGGGGATGATGGTTTCGATTACAGTCGGTGTCATCGGTGCATTGATTTTGGGCATAGGAATGTGCTGTACAATGGTTTGGCCGGGAGTATGGTTTATTCCTGGTATTATTATCGGAATGTTCGGTATAGCGATGGTATCGCTGGCTTATCCGCTGTATAATTATATCACAAGAAAAGAGCGGGAGAAAATTGCGCCTGAAATTATACGGTTAACGGATGAGTTGATGAAATAAAGGCGTAATATGTGAGCGTGCGTATTACAAAAATTCATTTGTAAAATTAATTTGCGTAAAATTACAAATTTTTCTTGAAGTATAAAAAAGTTTGTGCTATAATCATGGTTGCACTGTGAAAGAGCGGTGCAAACATTTCGGCGTGTGGCTCAGCTTGGTAGAGCGCATCGTTCGGGACGATGAGGTCGCAGGTTCGAATCCTGTCACGCCGATGTTAAGGAGACACTAATGGGTAAGCTGATCGTTCTCATGGGCAAAAGTGCAACCGGTAAGGACACCATTTTCAAGCTGTTGCAGACTGATGACAGTCTGGGGCTTCGACAGTTGGTTCCGTATACTACCAGACCGCAGCGCGTGGGAGAAGTAAACGGAGAGGCTTACCATTTTGTTACTGAGGAGGACTTTTCTGTACTACTGGAGCAGGGCTTGGTGATTGAGCACCGCGCTTACAATACAGTACATGGTCTGTGGAGATATTTCACGGTAGAGGATGCTCAGCTGGATTTGGAGCATTACAATTATCTGCTGATTGGTACCCTTGAGGCTTATGTCAGCATCGTGAAGCATTTCGGCAGAGAGAAGGTTATCCCTGTACTGGTCACCTTAGATGATGGCATGCGTCTGGAGAGAGCTTTGGTTCGCGAGAGACAGCAGGAGAATCCACGTTATGAAGAGATGTGCAGACGTTTCCTGGCGGATAGCGCAGACTATTCTCAGGAGAAGATTGATGCGGCAGGCATCACCAAAGTGTTTGAGAATCATGCTTCTGTGGATTGTAAGGAAGAAATCAGTGCTTACATAAAAGAGCAGTTAGCACTTTAACAGAAGGGAAATGTATGCAGTCATTTGCAGATATTATTGGACAGGCTTCCATCAAGGAACACCTTAGGAAAAGTTTACAGACCGGTAAGATTTCGCATGCGTACATTTTTTATGGAGAAAAGGGTAGTGGAAAGAAGACTCTGGCGGACTTGTTTGCCAGAGCTTTGCAATGTGAGTCAGGAGAGGCGGAGCCGTGCAATCAGTGCATTAGCTGTAAGCAGGCGATGAACCGCAATCAGCCTGACATTATTTATTTACAGCACGAAAAGCCCAATGTTATCAGCGTAGATGAGATCCGCAGGCAGATCAATAATGACATCGGCATTAAGCCTTACAGCAGTGAACGCAAGATTTATATTATTGATGAAGCAGAGAAGATGAACGTGCAGGCTCAGAATGCTTTATTGAAAACCCTTGAGGAACCACCTGCGTATGCCACTATATTGTTGTTGACGACCAACTTGGAGGCTATGCTGCAGACCATTCGCAGCCGTTGTGTCACACTGACGATTAAGCCAATCGCGGATACAGAGATTCAGCGCTATTTGATGAGGGAGGTACAGATACCGGATTACAAGGCCGGGATTTGTGCAGCTTTTGCCAGGGGCAATGTGGGACGTGCCAGGGAATTGGCGGTAAGTGCAGAGTTTGAGGAGCTGAAGGAGGAGACGCTTCAGCTGGTACAGCGTTTATCGGAGAAGAGTCTCAGTGATTTGGCGGCAGTTGCCAAGTCCAAGGCGGAAAAGGGCAGCAATACAGAGGGTTTTTTAGAACTTATACAGATGTGGTACAGGGATGTGCTGATGTACAAGTCTACCGGCAGCGGTCAGGTGCTGATTTTCAGTGAAGAACTGCCGAGTATAAAAAAGCTGGCCCATCAGCTGACTTATGAGGGGCTGAACCGTATTTTGGAGACGGTAGAGGTGACCCGGACCAGACTGGCCGGTAATGTGAATGCAGAGCTTACACTGGAGTGGCTGTTGCTTGTCATGCATTCGGGTGGAAATGGCGGCAGTAGAGGCTGAGAAAGGCCATGCACCCGGAGAAAATCACCGGTGTTAAATTAGGTAGAGACGGTTGCAAAGATTGTAGTCGCAAAAATTACAGCGTCCGGGCAGGCGCAAAATGGAGGTATATAGATGATTAAAGTAATTGGAGTAAGATTTCGTACAGCGGGCAAAATTTATTTTTTTGACCCGGTAGATTTTGAGATAAAAAAAGGGGATCATGTTATTGTAGAGACCGCCAGAGGTATTGAATTCGGTACCGTGGTAGGAGGTATTCGCCAGGTAACGGATGATGAGGTAGTACAGCCGTTGAAGCCGGTGCTGCGTATTGCCACTGAGAGAGATGAGAAGCAGGAGGCGGATAATAAGCGCCGTGAAAAGGAAGCGTACAAGCTTTGTCTGGAGAAAATTCGCCAGCACGAGCTGGAGATGAAGCTGATTGATGCAGAGTACACCTTTGACAATAATAAAGTTTTATTTTACTTTACAGCGGATGGTCGTATTGATTTCCGTGAATTGGTTAAGGATTTGGCTGCGATTTTTAAAACCCGTATTGAGTTAAGGCAGATTGGTGTGCGTGATGAGACCAAGATTATGGGCGGTATCGGTATGTGCGGCAGACCGCTGTGCTGTCATGCACATTTGTCCGATTTTATGCCGGTGTCCATTAAGATGGCGAAGGAGCAGAATTTGTCCTTGAATCCGACCAAGATTTCCGGTGTTTGCGGCAGACTTATGTGCTGTCTGAACCATGAAGAAGAGACCTATGAGGAGTTAAACCGCAGTTTGCCGCATGTGGGTGACAGGGTGACTTGTCCGGATGGCATGCAGGGAGAAGTGACCAGCGCCACTGTGCTTCGTC
>JAFTXF010000041.1 GCA_017461685.1 Lachnospiraceae bacterium | reverse complement strand
CTCTTTTGGAGTGAAATCCCTATCTGGGGAGAAGGATTTTCGGAAGAAGCCTTAGCTGACCCGGTGGTATTAAAGCGGGGACTTGATATGCACCGTGAAATGGTTACATATTACTACAACCACCCATCGATTATTATATGGGGCATGCACAATGAAATCTTGACCAATACCCGGGCAGGCTATCAGATGAGTGAGGCCTATTACAGTTTTTTGAAAGAAAACGGCGGTAACAGGCTCGTGGTATACGCTTCTAATAAGCCGATGAAGGATATTTGTTTTGCCTTCTGTGATTGTATATGTCTGAACCGGTATCTCGGGTGGTATGGCGGCGGTATTGAAAACTGGCAGGGCTTTTTGGATGATTTTATGCAAAGGCGGGATAGTCTGGGATTTAATGACAAACCTGTCATATTTAGTGAATTCGGCGGTGCAGCACTTTATGGATGCCATGATGATGATCATATCATGTGGAGCGAAGAATATCAGGCAAAACTCATTTCACACTGCCTGTCTCTCTTCCATGAGCACCCTGCTGTTGTAGGAAGCTTTATCTGGCAATTTTGTGATACGAGGACCTGTAAGGAAGCCACTATCAACCGTGCCAGAGGCTTTAACAATAAGGGCCTTTTGAATGAGTATAGAAAACCGAAGCTTTCCTATCGTGCGGCGCAAAAATTATATCTTGATTTTGCGAAGGAGCGAATTTACTAGAGGATACCGCATTTTTGATAAAGGATTCGCAGCGGATGAAAGGCGAGTACGCACAGCGGGTGGCCGGCTTTTGCAATCGCCTACAGCAGAAAGAAAAGAAAGGAACAAGGAAATATGGAACGATTAAATGCAGCTATAACAGGTAAAAAGAACAGACCTATTAAGGTCGTACAGTTTGGTGAGGGTAATTTCCTCAGAGCATTTGTAGATTATATGATTGATATCGCCAATGAAAAGGGCTTATTTGACGGAGATATCGTACTGATTAAGCCCATTGCATTCGGTTCTACCGAGATGTTTAAGGAGCAGGATTGTCAGTATACCGTATCCTTAAGAGGTATCGTAGAAGGTGAGGCAAAGGTATTAAACAGACAGGTTACTTCCGTACAGGATATCGTAGACTCAGTCAATGAATTTGACAAGTACATGGCACTTGCAGAGATTGATACTTTACGTTTTGTAGTATCCAATACCACAGAAGCAGGTATCGTATTTGACAGTACAGATGAGTTTACCTTAACACCTGCTAAGAGCTTTCCGGGTAAGCTGACCCAGTTCTTATACAGAAGATATACTACCTTTCACGGAGCAGCAGACAAGGGGCTGGTGATGCTTCCGGTTGAGCTCATTGATGACAACGGTATTATGCTTAAGAAGTGCGTAAACCGGCTCATTGATTTATGGGGCTTGGAGGAAGGCTTCAAGACATGGGTAAATGAAGCTTGTATCTTTACCTCTACCTTAGTTGACCGTATTGTTACCGGTTATCCACGGGATACTATCAATGAAGAGTGGGAGAAGCTGGGCTACGAAGACCGTATTCTGGTTACCGGTGAGCCTTTTGCACTCTGGGTAATCGAGTCTGATAAGGATATCAGCGATGAGCTTCCTTTGGACAAGGCTATGGCAGGTATGCCCGGTATGAATGTTATTTACACAGATAACCAGAAGCCGTACAAGCAGCGTAAGGTTCGTATTTTGAACGGTGCACATACTTCTTTCGTATTGGCTTCCTTCCTTTGCGGACAGAATATTGTATTAGAGTCCATGAACGACCCGGATATCCGCAAGTTCATCAAGGCTACTATTTATGATGAAGTGATTCCGACGCTTACCCTTCCGAAGGATGAATTGGAGGCATTTGCTGCGGCAGTTGAGACCCGTTTTGAAAATCCGTACGTGAAGCATGCGTTGCTTAGCATTTCTTTAAACTCCGTTTCCAAGTGGAGAGCAAGATGTATGCCTTCTTTATTAGGCTATGTGGAAAATACCGGCAAGTTACCGTCTCACTTAACCTTCTCTCTGGCAGCGCTTATGGCATTCTATACCGGCACAGAGATCCGTGACGGCAAGTTAGTTGGACATAGAGGCGAGGAAGAGTATATGATTTCTGATGATGCAGCAGTTTTAGAGTTTTTTGCGGCAAATTCTGCAAAGGCTGCAGAGGAATTTGTTACAGCATTTTTGGCCAGAGAAGATTTCTTCGGTCAGGACCTTACACAGGTGGTTGGCTTAAAGGATGCTGTTACAGCATATTTAGAGGATATTAAGGCAAGCGGCATGAGGGCAGCATTATGCAAGACTTTATAAGAATTCATGAGGACGACAACGTTGTTGTTGCGATAAATACATTGGCAGCAGGTACAGTTATTGATTTGGGTGGTGTACAGGTGACTGCAGCAGAAGAAATCCCTGCAGGTCACAAAATGGCTATTAAGGATATCCCGGGCGGTGCTGAGGTGATCAAGTACGGTTTTCGTATCGGTAATGCTAAGGAAGATATTGGGGTGGGTCAGTGGATTCATACCCACAATGTAAAGACTGCTTTAGGCGATTTATTAGATTATACATATAAGCCTGTTACCGTAGAGGAAAAGACCACAGAAGACGTGACCTTCCTGGGCTTTCACCGTCCGGACAGTAAGGTTGGCGTACGTAACGAGATCTGGGTTATTCCTACTGTTGGCTGTGTGAATAACGTGGCTACCGCGATTGCAAGAGAAGCTTCTACTTTTGCAAAGGGCTCTGTAGAGGAAGTTATCGCATTCCCGCATCCGTACGGTTGCTCTCAGATGGGCGATGACCAGGAATACACCCGTACCATTCTGGCCGATTTGATTAATCACCCAAATGCAGGCGGTGTACTTGTATTAGGCCTTGGCTGTGAGAATTCCAATATTGATATTTTAAAAGAGTACATTGGTGAATACGACCCGAAGCGTGTGAAGTTCTTAGTTTCTCAGGAAGTGGAAGACGAACTGGCAGAGGGCGTGGAGCTGTGTAAGGAACTGATCGATTATGCAGCAGGGTTCGAAAGAGAGCCAATCAGCGTTTCTAAGCTGGTGATCGGCTTGAAATGTGGCGGTTCCGACGGTTTCTCAGGTATTACAGCCAATCCTTGTGTGGGACGCTTCTCCGACATCCTGATTTCCAAGGGCGGCACTACCATTCTGACAGAAGTACCGGAAATGTTCGGCGCAGAAACCATTTTGATGAACCGTTGTGCCAACGAAGAGTTATTTAACAAGACCGTTGATTTGATTAACGACTTTAAAAATTACTTTACTTCCCACAACCAGACTATTTACGAGAACCCTTCTCCGGGCAACAAGAAGGGCGGTATCTCTACCTTAGAGGACAAGTCCTTAGGCTGTACCCAGAAGTCCGGTTCTTCCCCGGTTAAGGGCGTATTGGCATACGGGGAAAGAGTTACTACACCGGGACTTAATTTGTTAAGCGCTCCCGGTAATGACCTGGTAGCAAGTACTGCCCTGGCAGCCAGCGGTGCGCATATTGTGCTATTTACCACAGGCCGCGGCACCCCGTTTGCGTCACCGGTACCGACGGTAAAAATTTCCACTAACTCCCGCCTGGCAGGCAAGAAGGCTAACTGGATTGACTTTAATACCGGCGTGTTAGTAGAGGATAAATCTATGGCTGAGACGGCACAGGCGCTGTTTGACTATGTGGTAGAAGTGGCATCCGGCAGGAAGGTTTGCGCAGAAGAAAGCGGTTTCCATGATATGGCGATATTTAAGCAGGGGGTTACTTTGTAAGAGAATTTTATAAGGCTGTTGTAGAGAGGTAATCCATTTTTTACTCCAGAGACCAACTAAATTTGCAGCGAACACAAAAAACTAAAATAAAAAACTCCAAACAGAGGTTTTTTTGGATGCCGAAATTAGAAGGAAGAATTAGTGGAAAGCCTTTATTTTAGCTCTTCCCGTATTTTCCCACTTTGAATATAAGAAGAAAATTTCTATATTATCTATAACAGTGTCTAATGGGGTACTTGATTTTGGAATTGTAATTGAAGCGGAGAAACATGGCGATGAGTAGGGATGATTTTCGAAGGTATATGCTATTGGAAAGAAAGAAGAATCAGGAGAATCTCTATATCGGGTATAAGTGCCTCAAATTATGATGTAGTTAGTATAGCAAGGAATATTCGCTGATTTACACTACACTATCTTTTGAGGCACTTACTAAATGACTATCTGCTTTTTGTGATTGTTATTCAAATTTTGCTTCTGAGTATACGATATCCAGCATTTCTCGCGGAGTAACAATAAAGGTTTCAACTGGAAAATGTTTTAGGTTTCCGGTGACCAGATAAGCATCCTCGGTTTTGCGTTTCTCAAAAACCACTTCGTAAAATACTCGGTCTTTTGGGTCAGGAAGTACGGTGTCAAGTTCTTTCGCCTCAACAGGAATGCCCTTGCTTTCTATATTATCTATAACAGTGTCTACGATATCTTTTGTGAAATGGAATTTCGGACGGGAAAGCACTTCCCGGTACTCTTTCAGGATTTCAAAGTTGTACACCGGTATAATGGGTCCGTCAAAAACAAGTTCCATGACATTTCCGGGAACGGAATTCCATTTTAACATTGCGGATACAAGTACATTTGTATCAATAACAGCATAATATCTCACAAAAGCACCTACTTTCTTGCCTCAGAGATTTCGGCGTTGATCTCATCCAGTGTCATATCAGAAATGCCATTTTCTTCAGCAATTCTGCTGGCAGCTTTCATAGCGCTGATTGCTCGGTTTTCAGATAGATCGTTTAGATTCATGCTGAAAGGAATGCCATTTTCCTGTATAAGCCTTGAAATGCACATCCTCATATACGTCTGCAAATCGATTCCTAGTTTTTCACAGATATTGATTGCTTTGATTCTGGAAGCTTCTTCTGTACGGAATTGGATTAATGAATTAGCCATGATAACATCCTCCTTTCTTGGCTACCTTTATTATAACCAAAAGTGCAAGCAAATGCAAGCATTTGATGACATGAGTGGTATTATCGATACTTACCTAGATACAGTGAAAGAGCGAGGGTAAACACTGATTTTATACTAAACCTAATTTTAAAATATTTTTTTCTTACATATTATAGATATCAAAAGACAAGTGGAGAGTATGATTGAGTCTCCGCTTTTCTTTTTTTAAAATTTTATTAGAAAATTAAGGAGAAACAAAAACTATGGAGAAAAAATTAACAGAACAATAATTACTGGTTGTTGTGAAAGTTGCTATGCAGGCAAAGATTTTAAATGGCACTATGGACAAAGCAATTTTTGAAGCGGCAGAAATCTCTGAGCAGGATGGGGAATCCGAGCTTGTTATACATTTTAAAGATTTGCCGATATGTTTTGCAGTAGAGGCAGATAAACTTTATGAGAGCTATGTTATGTAGGGCATAACAAAGAGGCTGGGGTTATATCTATTCCTGTAACGAATGAGATAACCCAAGCCTCTTCGGACAGCTTCTTTTTTGTCGGTATAAATATCCAAAAATCAAATTATTTCAGTGGTTTATTTTTGTATATCCGGTTTGACATACCAATGATAAAAGCAGAGCCGGATGCGCTATCTGAAATCAACTGCCAGAAAATCTCCACAGGTCAAAATGACATCATACGCTTCCGGAGTGTACTGCAAATCATTCCGATGCAGTACGTAAAGTGCATCTATGTCAAAGGATTTCTGACGTGCAATCGTCACAAAACGATACCGGTAGGAGTAAGGCAGTAAGGTTCTGCCACCGGTTTCGTTGGTCTGTTCCTGATAGTACAGGGCGTCGATTTTGCAGCTGTACTGGGTTAGAATCTCAGCCATTTTGTAATTGGTCTGCCAGCCCACGTTGGAAGATACGTATAGGGTATCGTAGTCCTCCAATTGGTCTGCCTCTCGGATAATTTGTGAGAAATCCACGTTAAACATGGTGCGGATATCCGTAGCAAAGCTGCCGAAATACTGGGTCATAAAGCTGATAGCCAGGATGCTGTATGCAATAATGAAACCATTCCGTACATAAATGCGGTATTTGGACAGCCTCTCAATAAACCGGGAAATGCCATAAACCGTAAAGATAATCAGCGGATAAAAAATAATATTGATACGGTTGATATTAACCTGATAAGTAACAAGTCCGGCCCAGAGGCTGGCTATCAGAAAGCTAAAAAGGGCAAAGGATAAGGTCTTTTCATGCTTGTTCTTGCAGGAGAAAAGCTTTTTTGTAAATTGCCAGATGCCCACAAACATAAAAGGAATGCTTAAATGATACATCGGGCCGAAATCAGGCAGAGCATTGTATAAAGGGTCCGGATTTTGCAAAAAGGCCTGCTTTAACAGTGCCTGTGCATTTTTCTGCAGCTGTTCCCAGGAAAAATTTAAAAACAGTATATCGTTGCTGCGCATGCTGTCCGGGAAGTAAGGGATGGTAAATATAGGAGTCTCAATGGTCGGCAAACCGAACATATTGATGACCATAACAAGGATTTCCGGCAAGGCAACAGCAAGAAAGATGCATACACTGATGAGAATGTCCTTCCGGCTAAATTCCTTGTGCCACAGACACCATGCCGCATAGGCAAAAAGGAAAACAGGCACGGTGTAAACCGCCACGCCATAACAGTAAAAGGTTAACCCGAAAAATATCATGGATATGTACAGAAATTTACGCTTTTCGAAGCCCTTTAGCAGCAGGTAAAAGGCCAGTAAAAAAACATGCGGGAAAAGATTGCAGTCCAGACTCCAGCGGCTCTGCATAAAGTGCCACGGATTGACTGCCGCAAAAGCCATGGCAGCCAGCGCCAGATTGCCGGAAAATAATTTACGTACAATCAAATATATCAAAGCAACTCCGGCTACGCTTGCAAACACCATAGGCAGGCGGATAGCAAAGGTAGTAAAACCGAATATCTTGATAAAAGGAATCATGAGGTAGCTGAGCAGCACGCTCATCTGTCCGTATTCCCAGGCGGTAAAATGAACCGGCCATTGCATGCCAAAACGGTCAGTGCCGTACTGAGACAGCGCCCAGGCGTCTACTGCAGCCATGGCTTCGTCCTGATTGATGCCGGTAGGCACAGACTCCAGTCTGATGATGCGGATAAGAAAAGCAAAAAGCAATATACTCCAAAAGAGAAGCTTTTGCATAGAATCGGATAGGGTGATACTTACGTATTTTTTCATAATTCCTCCGGGTAAATGCTGTGTTTTTCAATATATTAGCATATTTTACAGAGGATAGCAATGAAGGCAAATATTATTTATTTTTATAAAAATGTCTATTTGAGACTATACTTTTATAGGCAAAACGTAGTATAATAAAGTATTGAGGTAGGATTTGGCGGATTGCAGAATCTTACATGTACAAAGAATCAAGCTTGAAAAGTGCGAAAGGTGATAAAATATGGTAAAAATTATATCTGACAGTACATGTGACTTATCAAAGGAATTGCTTGAAAAATATGACATTACAATATTACCCCTTCATATCCATTTGGGGGACGAAGAGTATGAGGACGGAGTAAATATTACCCCGGATGACATATATCAGTGGTCTGATGCCAATAAAACCACACCTAAGACTTCTGCTGCTTCTCCGGACAGTGTTATGGAATTGTTTAAGCAGTATGCCGACAGAGAAATCGTGTGCTTCTCTATTTCCGATGAGATGTCAACTACCGGCAATGTGATGCGCATGGCTGTAGAGGAACTGGGACTGGAGGAATCTGCTTTTATCGTGAATTCTGCAAATTTATCTACCGGAATCGGACTTATGGTCATTGAAGCTGCCATTATGGCGCAGGAGGGCAGGTCTGCCCGGGAAATCGTGGAATATATTGAAGCATTAAAGCCTCGTGTAAGAGCCAGCTTTGTAGTAGATACCCTTACATATCTGCACAGAGGCGGCCGCTGCAGCAGTGTAGCAGCGTTGGCAGGCGGCGTTTTGCAGCTGCACCCTAGAATCGTAGTAGAGAATGGACGTATGAGTGCCGGCAAGAAATACCGTGGCAAGACTCAGTCCGTTATCCTGTCTTATGTGAAGGATATGGAGGAAGAATTAAAGCAGGCCAAGCCGGACAGAGTATTTATCACACATTCAGGCTGTGATGCAGAGACCATCGAGAAGGTACGTCAGTATTTAGAAGAATTAGGCGTGTTTGGCGAAATATTAATTACAAGAGCAGGCGGCGTTGTTTCCAGCCACTGCGGGCCGGGTACCCTGGGCGTATTATTTATTGCCGGCTGATATTTGTTAATGGATTCATAATATTTTCGGGTTATAAATATACAATGTGAGGTAAAAATGAGTATTGGTAATGAAATGTACGAACTGGCGAGAGAGCTTTTTCCTATCGACAGAAGTCTGACCGGCGATGGGGTAAGGCAGACCCTTGCTATATTGAAGAGAGAACTGCCGCATTTGACGCTCCATGAAGTGCCAAGCGGCACACAGGTATTTGACTGGACAGTGCCTCAGGAATGGGCTGTCAGACAGGCATATATTGAAGATGAAAAGGGCAACCGTGTAGTTGATTATAAACAATTAAATTTACATGTAATGGGTTATTCCACGCCTGTGGACAGGTGGGTGGAGCTGGACGAGCTGAAACAGTATATATATGTGCAGCAGGGGCAGCCGGAGGCGGTTCCTTATGTAACATCCTACTACACGCGCAGATATGGATTCTGTATGTCCGAGCGGCAAAGAGACAGCCTGAAGCCGGGAAAGTACCATATGGTGATAGACAGTGAGTTGTTTGACGGCAGTCTGACCTACGGTGAACTGATATTACCGGGAACCGGGGAGAAGGAGATTTTAATTTCCACCTATGTATGCCATCCGTCCATGGCCAATAATGAATTATCAGGTCCGGTGCTTGCAGTGGCATTGGCAAAGACCTTGGCAAAACAGTCCCACAGAAAGTACACCTACCGTTTTATCTGGATTCCGGAGACCATAGGCTCCATCACATATTTGTCACAGCATTTAGCGGACATGAAGAAGCGTACCGTTGCAGGTTTTGTGCTTTCCTGTGTAGGAGATGACAGGACATACTCCTATATTCCGACCAGAAAGGGAGATACTTTGGCGGACCGCGTGGCACGTAATGTATTGTCCTTCCATTATCCGGAGTACAAAAAATACACCTTTTTAGACCGCGGGTCAGATGAAAGACAGTACAATGCACCGGGTGTAGATTTGCCGGTGTGTGTTGTGTGCAGAAGCAAATACGGAGAATATCCGGAATATCATACTTCTTTGGATGATTTGAGTGTGATTTCACCGGAGGGATTACAGGGGGCATATGATGTGTATATGTCTATGTTGAATGCGTTGGAACATAACGGCTTCTACCGTATCAAATGTCTGTGCGAGCCACAGCTTGGCAAACGCGGACTGTATCCAAGCGTGAGTAAGAAAGGTGCTTATGATGCTGTAAAGAGTCTGGTAAATTTCATTGCGTACGCGGACGGTGAGAAAGATTTAATTGATATCAGCAATATTATAGGTGTGCCGATCAGTCAACTGATACCGGTGATTGCCAAGTTGACGGAGGCAGACCTGTTGGAGTGTATAGATGCGTAAGAAGACAAAAGGCAGTATATACGTGTGCCACACGTATTACCATGTATATGTTACATTTTTAAAAGAATTAAAGAAACCTAAGGAAGAACAGGGAAAGGCCACCCTGGTTTTGAGCAAAATGTCCACGGATTTTGAGCAGTTAAAGGAACGTGTGGAAGCGGTGGGACTTTTTGAAGAGGTTGTGGAATACGATGAAAAGCGTCAGAGCGCCTATCCGGAGCTGGATAAGTATATGGTGCAGGGCGGCAATATCGTGGCCAATATGGTGAGACGTATTATCATGACCAAGAAGTTCGGCAGGCTGTGTGAACAGGATATTCCTGTGGATTTTACGGAATATGAGGACATCTACGTATACTGTGACAGCGATCCAATCGGGTATTATCTGAATTGGAAGCACATTCCGTACCATGCCATGGAGGATGGACTGAATTTAGCCAAATACTGTGATTACGCCAGATATGACAATCGTGGCTTTTTCCCGCTGAAAGCTTTTATGTCTTCCAAGCTGAATCTGATATTCATACAAAATGGCTATGGCAAGTATTGTATCGACATGGAAGTAAATGATATCAGTATCAATAATCCCGGACCGAAATACGTAGAGGTCAAGCGGCAGGAGCTGGTGGACCGCCTGACAGAAGAGGACAAGGATATTATTTTGCGGGCATTTGTAAGAGATTTTGCCGCAATTAAGAGACAGGTGCAGGAAAGCATCGGCAAAGATAAAATATTGATTTTAACAGAACCTCTTTGTGATTTGGAAACCAGAGAGCGTATTTTCAGAGACCTGATTGCAGAGTATGAAAAGGAAGGGGACATTTACTTAAAGCCTCATCCGAGGGATGTATTGGATTACCGTACCTTATTTGCCGAGTATCCTCAGTTTGATCCTATCGTACCGATGGAGTTATTGAATTTCTTTACCGACTTCCATGTAAAGAAAGTGGTTTCCGTATTCACCGAGACCGAAGCAATCAAATTTGCAGATGAGTCTGTGTGGTTGGGGCCGGATTTTATGGACAAGTATGAAGACCACAGCGTTCACAATTATAATGAAGTGATTTAAAATATGCGGTTTGTTTAAGGCAGAAGTGGTTTTGCCGGCAGGAAGTACAGTGCATCTGCAGGCGGACGGCGGTTCAGGATAGGAGCATATATGGAACAGCAGATTTATTTAAGACCGATGACGGAAGAGGATGCGGACGTGATTGTTGCGTGGCGCAATAATCCCGAATTAAAAAAGTTCTTTATCAGTCAGGCGGATTTTACCAGAGAAGGCCACTTGAAGTGGTTTAAAACCATGAAAGAATCAGGCCGCGCATGTCAGATGATGATTTGTGACAAGAAAGACGGCAAGCCTTTGGGTTCTGTGGATATCAAAGATATTGATAAAGAGCATCGCAAAGGCGAGTACGGTATTTTCATAGGAGACGAGGAGGCCAGAGGCCGTGGCATCGGAACCGAGGCGGCACGCCTGATGATTCAGTACGGCTTTGAGGTTTTGGGACTGCACCGCATTTATTTGCGTGCCCTTGCAGGCAATGAAAGGGCCATCCGCAGCTATGAAAAGGCGGGCTTTAAACAGGAAGGCTATTTGTATGACGATGTGTGTATTAACGGTAAGTATGTGGACATTGTGTGGATGGCTGTTGTAAACGAGGAGAAGAAGAGTGAAGATTAGTTTTGTAATACCATGCTATCGTTCCGAGCATATGATTGGCAGGGTGATTGAGGAAATCAATACCACAATGAATGGCATTCCTCAGCATACTTATGAAGTGGTGCTGATTAATGATTGCTCCCCGGATAATACCTTTGGGGCGATTAAAGCCTTGGCGGAGCAGTATCCTTTTATAAAGGGCATAAATCTGGCCAGAAATTTCGGTCAGCATGCGGCACTTATGGCAGGTTTTCGGTATGTGACGGGCGATGTAGTGGTATGTCTGGATGACGATGGTCAGACTCCGGCGGATGAAGTAGGCAAGCTTTTGGACAAGATAGACGAAGGATATGATGTGGTCTATGCCAAATACGAACACAAGCAGCATTCTGCATTCCGCAATCTGGGCAGCAAAGTCAATGAAGTCATGACCCGTTTTATGCTGGGTAAGCCGAAGGAACTGTATATCAGCAGCTATTTTGCTGCAAAGCGTTTTGTGATTGAGGATGTCATCCGTTATGAAAATTCCTTCCCGTATGTGATCGGTCTGGTGCTTCGGGCCACCAAGCACATTACCAATGTAGTAGTAAATCACAGAGACCGTGAGGAAGGGACCAGCGGTTATACCATAAAGAAGCTGTTGGGGCTGTGGTTTAACGGCTTTACCGCCTTTAGCGTGAAACCTTTGCGGGTTGCCACCGTTATCGGCGCTGTCAGTGCCCTGGGCGGATTTTTATACGGACTGTATACTATTTTAAAAAAGCTGATTTTACCGGACGTGCCGGTTGGATTCAGTGCTATCATGAGTGCCATTGTTATTTTCGGCGGTATGATCATGCTGATGTTAGGGTTGATAGGCGAGTACATCGGGCGCATATATATCAGCTTGAACAGCGCGCCTCAATATGTGATCCGTGAAGTGGTAAATATAGAGACAGACGCCGGGCATTAGCACGCAGGATGTCCTGCAAGACAAGAAAATAAATTTTAGGAAGTTATATGAATTTAAAAATAAAAGAACACATTAGGAGACATATACGATTTTATAAAGCAGTGCTTATGGCATTGATTCCTTTGCTGGCATGTGTTGTGACCTGTGCCATAGAAGGACGTGCCATTTGGGATGTGTATATACCTGCTTCTGACTGGAATGATGAATTGTTTTATTATAAGCAGGTAGAGGGTATGCTGAAGTTCGGCTACCCATACGGGTATTTCGGCTTTAATGAGAGCCATGCAGAGGTGCTTTCCTTTGCAGCCTGGAGCCCGGTATTGGTATGGCCGTGGCTGATTTGGGGCTTTTTGTTCGGCTGGAATCTGCTGTCGCCGGTTTACTGTAATATTGCCATTATGATGCTGGCGGTATTTTTATTTGTGTGGCTGGTTAAGCCTGACTGGAAGCAGATGGTGCGGATAGCAGTGCTTTTTGCCGTGTTTCCGCAGTTTACCAGATACATGCAGTCTGTGATGCCGGAATGTATTTGTTTTGCTATGTTGATTGTGTTTGTAGGCTTTGCATATGCTTATATGCAGGAGGAAAAGGCAGGGCATATCGTAGGTATGTTTGTAATTGCCGGTCTGCTGACTCTGATGCGGCCATATATGATCGTGTTCCTGATTTTGCCGGCAGTGCTTTTGATTCGAGAGATTAAGTGGCTGGGTGTGGGCATCAGTGCAGGTGTTGCAGGTGTGACAGGAGTTTTGTATCTCCTGATTAATAAATTTCTGGCGGCGGAGTACTTTACGCCATTGTTTGATACTACGTGGATTTCCAAGTACTTTACAGAAGGCTTTGCAGCAGGTATCCAATTTACCTGGGACAAGCTTTATACGAAGGGCTGGGATTTTATCGGCAAGTGTATGCAGGGGATTCGGGAAGGCCTTGCTACCGGTTCCTTTTTTGTAGGCTTTATTCTGGTGATGGTGATAATTGGCTTATACGCACTGTACAAGTTCATCCGCAAGGAATACAAAACTGCCCTCCTGTACGGGCATTATGCGTTTTGTTGCTTTGCTATGTGGATGGCACTGCTTTTGATGTACAAGATGCAGGAAGGCAGCAAACACTTATTGACTTTCATTGCGGCAGGCCTTTTTGCCATAGCCATGATGAAGGTAAAGTACTCCCTACAGGCAGTGCTTTGCAGCGTGGTCTTTGTATATCTGTATTTCTTCATGGCGGTGGACGCATACGACTACCAGAATCGTTACCGCAATGAGGAACTGGTAGCTGAAATAGAACGCACAGAGGCTGATTTTCACGAGAAACTGGCACTGAATATGGAGAATGTGCCGAATTATGACAATGATGTCATTTGGGTAACCTATGATTACCACGCGGAAACAGGAGACCAGATGGTGACGGATTACCAGATTTTATACGGCCTTCCTGCCGGCTTTGGTATCAGCTGCTGTTACCCGGACTATATATTAGAGAATTTTGATACCCTGCAATGTAAATATATCTGCGTACCGGTGGGCGGTGATATAGACAAACTTTGCCGGGAGTATGACCTGGAAGTCATCACACAGGGAATGAATGCGATTTGTTACAAATTGCGGTGATGTTGATGTGAAATATAGGCGTTTGCGAAACCTGGTGGCCGCTGGCGGAAGTGATATATGTTCCGTCTCGGGGACGCTCCCGCTCCGTGAAAAGCTGCAACGGTACTAAGCTCAGACTGCGGCTGCGCCTTGCTTCACTAAGGACCGACGCTTTTCAAGGCCCCTGTGCCGGAATATATTTTATTCCACATGGCACACCGCCAAGTTCCCTCACATCATCGATTTTCTATATTTTACATCAACATCACCGCAATTTGT
>JAFTXF010000040.1 GCA_017461685.1 Lachnospiraceae bacterium | reverse complement strand
CCATTGATACAGGGGTAAAGAAGGTGATTTGCCTGTCTACAGACAAGGCTGCCTATCCGGTAAATGCCATGGGCACTTCCAAGGCTATGATGGAGAAGGTTATCGTAGCCAAGTCCAGAACCATATCCCCTGATGAGACAAGCATTTGCTGTACCAGATACGGTAATGTACTTTGCTCCAGAGGTTCTGTCATTCCTTTGTTTATCAGCCAGATTAAAGAGGGTAAGCCATTAACCGTAACAGACCCGACTATGACCAGATTTGTGATGAGTCTGGAAGAAGCAGTGGAACTGGTAGTTTATGCGTTCCGGAATGCGGACAGCGGAGATATTATGGTACAGAAGGCTCCTGCCTGCACTATTGGCGTGCTGGCTCAGGCGGTGAAGGAATTGTTCCATGCGGATAATGAGATTAAGGTAATCGGTATTCGTCACGGTGAGAAGATGTACGAGACTCTGCTCACCAATGAAGAATGTGCCAATGCTATCGACATGGGTAATTTCTATCGCGTGCCTGCAGATAAGAGAGATTTAAACTACGATAAGTATTTTAACAGCGGTAATGTAGAGAGAACGAAACTTTCCGAGTTTAATTCTAACAATACCGAGCTTATGGATGTGGAACAGGTGAAGGCGAAGCTTTTGACCTTATCCTATATCCGGGATGAGATTGCAAAATGGGAGAAGGCAAAATAATGAAAGTATTGGTTACGGGAGCAGGGGGCTTTATCGGTAAAAACTTAATTGCTGAATTGAACAGGCGGGATGATGTAGAAGTGCTGCCCTTTGATGTGGAGACGCCGGCAGAACGCTTAGAAGATTACTGTAAAGAGTGTGATTTCGTATTTAATCTGGCAGGCATCAACAGACCGGAGCATGTGGAAGAGTTTATGGAAGGGAATTTTGGGTTTGCCACTACACTTGTGGATACCCTGAAGAAATACGGCAATACCGGCCCGATTGTGAATGCTTCCTCGATTCAGGCAGCGCTGGATAATCCTTACGGTCGGAGTAAAAAGGCCGGTGAAGATATGATGTTTGCATACGGCAAAGAAACCGGGGCTTCTGTGTACGTTTATCGTTTCCCAAATGTGTTCGGTAAGTGGTGCAGACCCAATTATAACAGTGCGGTAGCTACATTTTGCAACAATATTGCCCGTGATTTACCAATACAGGTGAATAACAGAGCCACTGTGATGCATCTGGTCTATATTGATGATGTAGTGGAAGAGTTGCTGTGCGCAATGGAGGGGCGGCCGCATGTGAATGAAGCAGGGTATTGCTATGTGCCTGTAGAGCATGAGACCACTTTGGGAGAGATTGTGGATTTATTGTACAGCTTCCGTGAAAGTCGCAGGAATTTAATGATACCGGATATGACAGAGGGCAGTTTTTCCAAGAAGCTTTACAGTACCTATTTAAGCTATCTGTCTGAGGATGCTTTCGCGTATCCACTGCTTATGCATGCGGATGACAGAGGCAGCTTTACGGAAATTTTAAAAAGTGCCGACAGAGGACAGGTTTCCGTGAATATATTAAAGCCTGGGATTACCAAAGGTAACCACTGGCATCATACGAAGAATGAGAAGTTTTTGGTAGTAAGCGGCAAAGGTCTGATTCGTTTCCGCAAATATAGCTCGTCAGAAATAATTGAATACACAGTCAGCGGTGACAAACTGGAAGTAGTAGATATTCCTACAGGCTATACTCATTCTATTATTAATGTGGGAGATAACGATTTGGTAACATTAATGTGGTGTAATGAGTGTTATAATCCGGACAGTCCGGATACCATATATGAGTTAGTAGAGGTGAAAAACCATGAATAAATTGAAGGTGATGACAGTAATCGGAACGAGACCTGAGATTATCCGCCTGTCTGAGGTTATCAAAAAATGTGACAAGTATTTTGATCAGATTCTGGTACATACAGGACAGAATTATGACTATACCTTGAATCAAATCTTTTTTGAGGACCTGGGACTGCGCCAGCCGGACTATTATCTGGATGCGGTAGGCAGTGATTTGGGTGAGACGATTGGTAATATTATTGCCAAGAGTTACAAGCTCATGGCGGAGGTAAAGCCGGATGCTTTTCTGGTGCTGGGGGATACCAATTCGGCATTGGCTGCTATTTCGGCTAAGAGGCTTAAGGTCCCTATTTTCCATATGGAAGCAGGCAACAGATGCTTCGATGAGAATTTGCCGGAAGAGACTAACAGACGAATTGTAGACCATATTGCAGATGTGAATTTGTGCTACAGTGAGCATGCCAGAAGATATCTGAATGCAGAAGGAACTGCCAAGGAAAGAACTTATGTGACAGGTTCTCCTATGGCTGAGGTATTGTCTGCGAATCTGGATAAGATCAAGAACAGCAAGGTGCTGGATACCCTGGGGCTGGAAAGCGGCAAGTATATACTTCTGTCAGCCCACCGTGAGGAGAACATTGATAATGAGAAAAATTTCTTTGCACTGATGGAAGCCGTAAATCAGATGGCGGAGACCTATCAGATGCCGATTATTTACAGTACCCATCCACGCAGCAGAAAGAAAATAGAGGAGCGAGGCTTTGTATTTCATCCGTTAGTAAGAAGCTTACAGCCGTTCGGCTTTTCGGATTACAACCATTTACAGATGCATGCATTTTGCGTAGTGTCTGACAGCGGGACCTTACCGGAGGAGGCTTCTTATTTTAGCAGCAAGGGATATCCGTTCCCGGCAGTATGTATCCGCACTTCTACAGAGAGACCGGAAGCAATCGATAAGGGTAACTTTCTTTTGGGCAGCATTACTACAGAGCAGGTACTTCAGGCAGTGGACATGGCTGTTTTGATGAATGCAGACGGTGATTTTGGCGTGGATGTACCGAATTATGTAGATGAGAATGTGAGTACGAAAGTAGTTAAAATAATCCAAAGTTATACCGGAATTGTGAATAAAATGGTTTGGAGAAAGTTTTAACACCAGCAGAGGAAAGCGAGAACGGAGTTTTCGATGGAATCAGTAATATTTTTCTCGCTGACATACTATAGTAGAATAAGGAGTTCATATGGAGAATTTGGCGATTTTTGGCGGAAAACCCGTCAGAGAAAATAAAATATTTTACGGCAGGCAGTATATCGACCAGGAAGATGTGGATGCAGTAGTTGAAACACTTACCAGCCCGTTAATTACTTGCGGGCCTAAGGTAGAAGCTTTAGAGAAAAAACTCTGCGAAATCACCGGGGCTAAATATGCAGTAGTGGTATCTAACGGTACTGCAGCATTGCACCTTGCAGCTATGGCGGCAGGCATTCAGGAAGGAGATGAGGTGATTGTCAGCTCCATTACCTTTGCTGCTTCTTCCAACTGTGTATTATACTGCGGCGGTACGCCGGTATTTGCAGATATTAATCCGGAAACCTACAATATTGACCCGGCTTCTGTGCGCAGGCTGATTACGCCAAAGACCAAGGCTGTTGTAGCGGTAGATTTCACAGGTCAGGCAGTAGAATTGGATGAAATCCGCGCTATTTGTAAGGAACACAATCTGATTTTGATTGAGGATGCCGCACACTCTATCGGTACCAGATATAAGGGTCAGCCGGTGGGCAGCATTGCAGATATGACCACCTTTAGTTTTCATCCGGTAAAGACAGTAACAGGCGGCGAAGGCGGTGCTATTACTACAAATGATGAAGCATTGTATCGCAAATTACATTTGTACCGTACCCACGGCATTACCAGAGATATGTCTGAGATGGTGAATCCGTCGGATGCTATGTGGTATAATGAGCAGGTTTGCCTGGGCTACAATTACCGTATGACCGATTTTCAGGCAGCGCTTTTATTAAGCCAGCTGCATAAGCTTCCGAAGTTTTCCGAGAGAAGAAAGCAGATTGTGAAGATGTATGATGAGGCCTTTGCAGAGGTACCGGAGATTATCGTGCAGAAGGAGATTCCGGAATCGGATACTACAAGACATTTGTACATTATACGTTTAAATTTAGAACTTCTTCGTTGTGACAGACGACAGTTTTTTGATGCGCTGTATGCAGAAAACACCTGCCCGCAAGTGCACTATCTGCCGGTGTATATGCATTCCTATTATGAAAAGCTGGGCTACAAAGCCGGCATCTGTCCGGAAGCGGAGGCATTTTACAATTCAGTCATGAGCATTCCTTTGTATTACTCATTGACAGATGAAGACGTACAGGATGTTGTACGGGCGGTAAAGAAGGTAGCAGCATATTATAGGCGGTGAGTCGATGCATGAATAGCTTATTAATTTATAATCCCATTGCGGGTGTTGACAGAAACAGAAACAGCCAGATTGGCAGAACAGTTCGGGCCCTTGCCGGAAACGGGGGCGAACTGACTGTGTATCAGACAAGATACAAAGGCGATGCTGCAGAATATATATGCAGTAAAGATATGTCCCGATTTGACAAAATCATTTGCTGCGGAGGCGACGGGACGCTCCATGAAGTAGTGAATGCCCTGATGCGTAAGGACATCAAGATTCCTTTGGGATACATACCGCAAGGGACAACCAACGATTATGCCAAGAACCTGGGAATATCCAAGAAAAATGCCATAGAGTGTGTCAAAAAGGGGAAAACAGTAAGCATTGATGTGGGTCTGTTTAATGACGAATACTTTAATTACGTGGCAGCATTCGGAGCATTTACTGCTGTATCCTTTGCTACCCCACAGAAATTTAAGAACGTGCTTGGGTACTGTGCTTATTTGCTGGAGGGCATCAAATCTCTGGGTAATATCGTTCCCAAACATATCAGGTGTCAGTTAGAGGACAGTACGATAGAAGATGATGTTGTAATCGGAATGGTAACAAATGCACTGTCTGTGGGAGGTTTTTCGGGACTGAAGCAACAGGCTACCAAGCTGGATGATGGTATGATGGAGTATCTTTTTATTAAAATGCCTCAGAATGTTACCGATTTACAGCCGATTATTACATTGCTGACCAACGGTAAAGTGGACGACCGATATATGTATGTGGGGAAAACACGGAAGCTGTGTATACAATCCAAGCCAATGGAATGGACTCTGGATGGAGAAAACGGCGGCAGTTTTGAAAGGGTAGAGATAGAAGTTTTGAGTAAAGCCTTAAATATTATTGTTGGGACGGAATAAAAAGCAAAAGTGGTGCAGTCGGAGGGTAAGGCTGCACCGCAATTTTATTTATACGAAGTGAGCCGGAATATATGTCTAAAGGCTGAAGGGGAGAAAGGAAGACCTGCTATAGTTTAAAGATTTCAGACAAAAATCAATAGTTTCAGAAAAATGTCGATGGATGTCGGCGACTTTTCATTGCGTTACAAAGTTTGACATTTTATGCTTACTTCGTATTAATTGTACGGAGGGGAAAATGAACTTTGAAATTTTAATGACAGCAGACATTTTAAGAAAATTGCATGTGCGCGAGCGCAGATTGGCATTTAAGTACATTATATATGCCATGGAATTAGTGGATGAGGATCAAAGCCGGCTGGAGCACATTACCAAGACTCTTTACATTGACATTTCCAATAAATATCACACAAGCACCATAAACGTAGAGCGGGGTATCCGGGACACCGTGGAATTTATATGGAGGACAAAAGACACCCATGCCCAACTGTTAGAGGAGGTATTTGGCACCGAAAATATGGCGCATCGGCCTACAAATACCGAATTCTTCAGATGTATGTACGGTTATATTGCATCAAAGCGATACAGTTATTTGAGTAAGAAGTGTCCGCTATACAGATGTATCAAATGCGCACACCAAAAGGAGTGTATTTTCTTTGGGTATATCCGGGATATTGTCGATGCATCGGAATGGTAATTGGATACTTGCGATTTAGGTAGAAAAATTGCATAATTTGCGGGACAAAAGTATAATTCGTCCGTTATTTACATAAAGGGGCAAAAGTGAAAACAGTGTGGAATAGGTTCGTGCTGTAATGCCTCTTTTTTGATTGCAAGAAGGCAGCTTTTGCTCTGAGAAGCATTACGAAAGACGAGGCAGAATTATGCAAGGCAGTAGTTCCGAGACACGGAGTGACAAAGAAATAATCCAAAAACTTTATATAGAAAATAAGCAGAAACTGTATTATCTTGCCTGGAAAATATTGCGAAATGAAACAGATGCGGAAGAAGCAGTACATATCTGCTTTTTGAAACTGACAGAAAGGTTTGAAAGGTACCGAAAACAACCTTATGAAAATCTGGTGAAGCTGTGCACTACCATTGTGAAACATGCGGCTGCAGACATAGTCAGAGAGGGAGAACGAAAAGCATATTTCGATGATGGGATTAATATCAATGAGTTGGACGTTCCGGATGCTGAGCCGGATGTTCTGGAACAATTAATCAACGATTACGAAAATCAGCGCGTAACAGAAGCTATGATGCAGCTGCCG
This sequence comes from Lachnospiraceae bacterium, assembly GCA_017461685.1. Classification (GTDB taxonomy): domain Bacteria; phylum Bacillota; class Clostridia; order Lachnospirales; family Lachnospiraceae; genus RGIG6307. Next base: position 5,192 of record JAFTXF010000040.1, on the reverse strand, counting down.
GAAAAGGAAAGAGAATTGCTGGCGCTGCAGTATGAATTGGGACTTAAGCCGAAAGAAATCGGAGAACTTTTGGGGGTTTCCTCCGCGATAGTCAGAAAAAGAATGCTTCGCAGCAGGAATAAATTTGCAAGTATCTTGAGAGAAATGGAATTCTCTTGGGAAGAACACCGGCAGCAGTGAAAAAAAGAGGAGCAGGAATAGAAATAAATTGACAAAGTTTTGGAGAGTAAAGAGTATGAAAAACTGCAATGAAAAAATAAAATCCAGCCTTGAGGAAGCTATGAGATTGGATGAAGCCAGATTAGAAGAGGAAATGCGCAATGTTGAACCGCATATATTTTCGGAAGCTTTTGAAAAACAAATGGAGGAGCTGTTCGAGACACACAAGAAAAAACGCAAGTACAGCCATTGCCTGCGTTATGCAGCGGCAGCGGCGGCGGTGGTTATCCTTTTGGTCGGCAGCATGGCTATGATCGGTTCCCAACATCTGCGTGCTTCTGTGTCGGAATTTGATATTGCGGAGTGGAGAGAGGATTGCTTCGTGATGGAAGGCGTGGGAGAGAGCAGAAGTGACAAAGAAGTTTCCTTTGATGAAACATGGTTTGGATATATGCCGGAAGGATTCGAACAGGCTTGCGTGGAAGAATCGATTACGGGTGTAATATATGGATATGAGAATAGTTCCGGAGAACTTTTTCGTATTTCTGCAACGTGGGGGCAAGAAACATGGGCTATTGACAATGAAGGTGCCAAGATAGAAGTGAAGGTGAATGCAGCCGGATACGAATGTATGCACGTGTCTAATGAGGAGAAAGGCCACAGTATACTGATGTGGACAGACAGAGAAGGAATTAGTTATGCTCTGAGCGGCAATATCAGTCACGAGGAACTGGTAAAGATTATGGATGGCATATCTAATTAAGGAATGAATTCATAGTAGGAAGGTGATGAAGGCATACCGCATAAGCTCTAAGAGCGCAGGGAACTCTTTTTAGTAAAAGCACAAAATTTTTATTGTTAATATGCAAAGGGATATTGCATATTTGACAAATTTGAGATAAACTATATGGTGGTGTTTTAAGAGTTTACAAAATTAAAAATATAAGATTGCGGAGCGAATCATCATGGACTGCAGATTAAAAGAACTTAGGACTGCACGAGGATTGACACAGACCGGTATGGCGATGGAACTTCATGTATCACAGCAGACGATAAGTCGGATTGAACTGGGTATTTCTGAGATACCCACAGATCTGGCTATCAGAGCTGCGAATTATTTTCATGTTTCTGTGGATTATGTATTGGGTGTTTCTGATGAGAGACGTACTGTGTCGGCAGTCAGCAAGTCTTTGCGTATAGCACAAAAGTACGAAGATTTTTTGCTGGAATATGTACTGCTGAAGCCGGAATATCAAAGACCGGTGGCCAAATTGATCGAAAGACTGCTGGAAATGCAGGAAAATCTATAACAGATTTTCAGAAAGAAATTTCAACAGATTATCGGAAAAGTATTGACAACCGAGCCTGTCTGTGTTACATTATAGCAGAAAGACGGAGATTAGGTCTTTTTTTAATGCTCAAATTTTGATAAATATGAGTACTGAAACGAAACAATCTATTACTTTAAGTGGAGGTAGAAACTATGCGTACTAGAATTACATTGGCTTGTACTGAATGCAAACAGCGTAACTACAATACGACCAAGGAAAAGAAAAACCATCCTGACAGAATGGAAACCAAGAAGTATTGTAGATTCTGCAAAACTCATACAATGCACAAGGAAACCAAATAATCTTAGCGTAAGATTTGCTCGGTGAATTATTGGAGGTTAGTATGAGCGAAAATGCAGTAAAAAAAGCAAAAAAGCCTAGCTTTTTTAAAGGCGTAAAGGCGGAATTTAAGAAAATCACATGGCCAGACAAGACTTCCTTGTTCAAGCAGACCGCTGCAGTAATCGGCGTATCTCTCGTTGTAGGTGTGATTATTGCTGTTATGGATTTTATTATCCAGTATGGTGTTAATTTCTTACTTACATTATAATTAGAGAGGGACGCGGTATGGCAGAGGCAAAATGGTATGTAGTGCATACCTATTCCGGTTATGAGAACAAAGTGAAGGATAGTATCGAGAGTACCATCGCCAACAGAAACCTTGGGGAAGAAATCTGTGAAGTCATGATTCCTATGGAAAAGGCTGAAGAGGTTAGAAACGGTGTTACCAAAGAGGTAGAGCGTAAATTGTTCCCGGGTTATGTTCTGGTTAAGATGATTATGAACGATGATACCTGGTATGTAATCAGAAATACGCGCGGTGTTACAGGTTTTGTAGGCCCGGGAAGCAAGCCGGTGCCGCTTACAGATGCCGAGATGAAAGCATTGGGAATCGCAGTTACAAAGGCTGAACCGGTTCTTACAGTGGATTTCGCGGAAGGTGACAGCGTTGTTGTTACTGCCGGTGTTTGGAAGGATACCGTGAGCGTTGTACAGAAGCTTGATTTGAACAAGCAGGTTGTAACTATCGTAATCGATATGTTCGGCCGTGAGACACCTGTAGATGTCAATATTACAGATGTCAAGAAATTATAGTTAGTTTATTTTTCGTTCCGGGAGGAATGTAGAAATAAAGGTCACACGTTAGTTCGCACACGCGGACTGTGGGAGCGGGCAAAAGGCCTGCGCCAATAACCACATTATAGGAGGTGCCACGATGGCAAAGAAAGTAACAGGATATATTAAACTTCAGATTCCTGCTGGTAAGGCTACACCAGCACCACCGGTTGGTCCAGCACTTGGTCAGCACGGTGTAAACATTGTTCAGTTCACAAAAGAGTTCAATGCAAGAACAGCCGACAAGGGTGATTTGATCATCCCAGTAGTAATTACAGTATACGCAGATAGAAGTTTCAGTTTCGTAACAAAGACTCCACCGGCTGCAGTACTTATCAAGAAGGCTTGTAACATCAAGTCCGGTTCCGGTAAGCCAAACAAAGATAAGGTTGCAACTATTTCCAAGGCAAAGGTTCAGGAAATCGCAGAGATGAAGATGCCTGACTTAAATGCAGCTAGTCTTGAGGCAGCTATGAGCATGATCGCAGGTACAGCTCGTAGTATGGGTGTTGTAGTAGAAGAGTAATATCAATAAAATTGGGAGACAACCGGGGGTTGTCGTTTGAACCATAGGAGGTAAAAAATGAAACACGGTAAAAAATATGCAGAGGCTGCTAAATTAGTAGACAGAACAGTTGCTTACGAAGCAGAAGAAGCAATGGCATTAGTTAAAAAGACAGCCAGCGCAAAGTTCGATGAGACAGTAGAAATTCACATCAGAACAGGTTGTGACGGTCGTCATGCAGACCAGCAGATTCGTGGTGCTGTAGTTCTTCCGAACGGTACCGGTAAGACTGTAAAAGTTTTAGTTTTCGCAAAGGGTGACAAGCTGAATGAGGCAGAAGCTGCAGGCGCAGATTATGTAGGCGGCGAAGAGCTGATTCCGAAGATCCAGAATGAAGGCTGGTTAGATTTCGACGTAGTTGTAGCTACACCGGATATGATGGGTGTTGTTGGTCGTCTTGGTAAGGTTTTAGGTCCTAAGGGCTTGATGCCAAACCCTAAGGCTGGTACAGTAACAATGAACGTTACACAGGCTATCAAGGATATCAAGGCTGGTAAGATTGAGTACAGACTTGACAAGACAAACATTATCCACTGCCCAATCGGCAAGGTTTCTTTCTCTGAGGAAGCTTTAATGCAGAACTTCACTGCATTAATGGATGCTATCACAAAAGCTAAACCAAGCACATTAAAGGGTCAGTATTTAAGAAGCATCACTTTGACTTCTACTATGGGTCCTGGTGTAAAGGTTAGCACTCTTAAGTACTAATTTTGCATAACAGTTCGGCAGTGCCTGCGAAATGGCATGACAGAACTATTACAAGACTTTAAAATTTAATATTGCACAGGGGTTGACTTTTGTCAGCCTCTGTGGTAATATACATTTTGGTCTAAGACCAGCCGAAGACAGCAGGTAAGCAATTGTAAGTGAGTAATCCGCCTGCCGAGGAGAAGAGTATATGATATTGTTTCTCTCTCTGTTTTTGCGAATAGGGAGATTTTTTTATATCAGGCGTGAGCCAACCTCTTAATCGGCTAAAATCTATAAGGAGGTAAGAAAATGGCAAAAGTTGAATTAAAACAGCCTATCGTAGCAGAAATTTCTGAAGTAATCAAAGACGCTCAGTCTGTAGTATTAGTTGACTACCGCGGTCTTACTGTAGAAGAAGATACTGCATTACGTAAACAGCTTCGTGAAGCTGGTGTAAACTACAAGGTTTACAAGAATACTCTTATGAACTTTGCGTTCAAGGGTACTGATTTCGAATCTTTAGCTCCATACTTAAACGGACCAAGCGCAATCGCTGTTTCTACAGACGATGCAACAGCTCCAGCAAGAGTTATCGCTGAGTTCGCAAAGAAGGCAAAGAATTTAGAGATCAAAGCAGGTGTCGTAGAGGGCGACCTTTATGATGCAAAGGGTATGGAAGCAATCGCAGCTATCCCATCAAGAGACGTATTAATTTCCAAGTTACTTGGCAGCTTACAGTCTCCTATTTCAAACTTCGCTCGTGTTATTAAGCAGATTGCTGAGAAAGACGGCGAGGTTGCAGCAGAGTAATCTGCAAGAGCAATGAGGAAGATGCATTGACTTGTCAAAGCAATCTGACGAATGCCGCGGCAATTGAACAGAACGTGTTCAAACGACGCACAATATTTTAATGATATATGAAATCAATTTAAATTTACAAATTTCGGAGGTAAATAAAATGGCTAAATTAACAGCTCAGGAACTTATTGATGCTATCAAAGAGTTAACAGTATTAGAATTAAATGACTTAGTAAAAGCTTGTGAAGAAGAATTCGGTGTATCTGCAGCAGCAGGTGTTGTAGTAGCAGCAGCTGGCCCGGCAGCAGAAGTTGAAGAGAAGACAGAATTCGACGTTGAATTAACAGAAGTAGGCGCTGAAAAGGTTAAGGTTATCAAGGTTGTACGTGAAGTTACAGGTCTTGGCTTAAAGGAAGCTAAGGACGTTGTAGATAACGCTCCTAAGACAATCAAGGAAGCTGCTTCTAAGGAAGAAGCTGAAGAAATCAAGAAGAAACTTGAAGAAGTAGGCGCTAAGGTTACATTAAAGTAAT
>JAFTXF010000039.1 GCA_017461685.1 Lachnospiraceae bacterium | reverse complement strand
CTCCTACACCCGGACATGCCGTGCCGGAACGGCCTTTATAAGCAGCCAAATCCTGCACCATCTGCTGCACATCCAGTTCCATATTGTCCCTATACTCTTTGACGTCTGTGGATATGATCATATCTGTAGACACAAAATCGATGCCCTCCAGAGTATACATATTTGCAGATGAATCTGATACTATTCGCTTTTTCATAATCTTAATGTCCTCGCTTTATGTTTTGACAATCACCTTATATTTTAGAAGGCTCTTTATAATTTCCTTTATTTTCGTTTTCATTTCCATTTGACGTGGTTTTTTAAACTACGTCGACCTTTTGAGTATACATGTGGTTTTTTCTTTTGTCAATGGTTCTTGGAAAAGTTTAACAGCAATCTTATGATTTACATTATTTGCAAAATAATGCAAATTGGACAATATATCGTCGGAATTCATCTCCAAAAACTGGTATAATCTCCTTGTACCCAATTTATAAATTTGGTATAATTTTAATAAAGGAGGGATATTATGGCAGCAATCTCTATGTTTTTGGGTATTATTATTAGAATGTATAATACCGGAGAACATAACCCACCTCACTTCCATGCTGCGTATCAAAATTACAATGCAGTATTTAATCTGGAAGGAGAAATTGTAGAAGGTGAAATGCCCAAAAGACAGCTTAAATTTATCACTGCTTGGGCAGAACTACATAAAGACGAATTGCTTGCTAACTGGGAATTAGCAATGAATGAACAACCACTTTATAAGATTAAACCTCTACAATAATCCTTGGATTTGTCCTGCAGAAAGGAGAGTACATTATGGAAATGAACAGTGAGACACGTACACAAGAATGTATAGTGCATGTAAGCACTCCTATCTGGGTTATTACAGAAGTAGTTGCACAAAAGAATTATACTTTACTGCTTACCTTTGCAAATGGTGAAAAAAGGCTCTATGACGCCAATCCCTTGCTTGAAAAGCCAATTTATGCTCCGCTAAAAAACCTTAGTTTTTTTATGAATGTTCAAATTGCAGGTGACAGCATTGCCTGGAATGACGAATTAGACATTGCTCCGGAGCACTTGTATGAAAGCAGTATTCTTATCGAGAAAAACAGCTAATGTCCTTAGGCACTTATTGACATTAGCCTTAAAATACAAAAGATAACATTATTCTTCACTTTTTCAGAAGATACAAAAGCGGATACATCCATGATTCCATCATAATCATAGATGCATCCGCTTTTCGTCTATATTTCAAAATATTCCGACCAATCTCCTATCCCACTAACAGCACTTCCTTATTGGTGCCGTAAAAAATATCCTTCCGTCCGCTCATCATCTGGCAAAATTCTTCAAACTGCTGCCACCTTTCCGGGAAAATATCAAACTCGTAGGCATGTCCCCAAATATAGAATATAGCCGACTCGTCTGTATCAAGTGCCAGGAATTTCTCCCCCAGTTCAAACAGCTTATCCCACTCATCATGATGATAAACAGTGCCTTCAAAACGATACAGATTCTTTTGTAATCGGAAGCTTCCGTTGGTTGCCAGGGCTCTGGCATACTTGACCCCCGTATGCTGACGAATCAAATCTGCGGTGCGGTCATCATTATTCTGTCCGCCGCATGGATATGCCATTCCGCACACCTCGTAGCCTACTATTTCAGACAGGTTAATTCTGTCCTGCTCCACCTGTCGGATGACCTCGTCATCACGCTCTATCTTGGGCAGACAAGGATGTGTAAGCGTATGTGCAGCCACCTCATGACCGTCATAAATGTATTTCACATCTTCCTTTCGGATGCGATTATGTGATACAGTCACCCCGTTTCTTACCAGTGTATTCTCCACACCACACAATTCTGAATTCAGATTGAAGGTGCATTTCAGTCCATATTTATTGAAAATATCAATCAAACGCTTGTCCTGTGTAACACCATCATCATAGCTAAATGTAATTGCTTTCTTTTTACCGGAAAACATCGTAGTATCCTCCAAATCCCTTTATCGTAACCGATGTACTAGTGCCTACAGTAAGTCTTTTCTGAGCTCAGCCCCGGAACCTTGCCTACAGTAACTCTTTTCTGAGCTCAGCCCCGCTCTTGGCACTCAGATATGCCGGAGCCACATCCAAAACGGTCTTACAGCCCTTCTGACCTTCTGCTGCCATGCGATACGCTGCTCTTGCATAGGCCACAATGACAGAGGAGGTAAATTCCGGATTGGAATCTAACTTCAGACTGTACTCAATCAAATGGTTGTGCTCTCCGTTCCAGCCGGTCTTGCCGCTGCGAAGTACAAAGCCACCATGCGGAATACCGCTGTGATTAGCCTTTAATTCCTCTTCACTGATAAAGTGTACCGTAGTATCGTAGTCCGCAAAATAATTCGGCATCGTCTTAATGGTCTCTTCTACCTTGGCTGCATCTGCACCCTCTTCCAATACTACAAAGCATTCACGAGTGTGCTTTTGTCTGGTAGTGAGCTCAGGATTAGTGCCTTTACGCACTTCCTCTAACGCTGCTTCCACCGGAATCGTATACTGCTTGGCATCCTTTACGCCCGGAATGCGGCGGATAGCGTCGGAATGGCCCTGGCTTACGCCCTTACCCCAGAAGGTATAGTCCTTGCCCTCCGGCAAAACAGCACCTGCATACATTCTGTTCAGGGAGAACATGCCCGGGTCCCAGCCCACAGAAATAATGGCTACTTTACCGGATTTTGCAGCAGCCGCATCTACGTTTGCAAAATGCTCCGGAATCTTGGCATGAGTATCAAAGCTGTCGATGACATTAAACATCTCTGCGTACTTCGGTGTCTGTACCGGCAAATCGGTAGCACTGCCTCCGCACAAAATCATGACGTCAATTTTATCCTGCCACTTCTCCACGTCATCGATATGGCACACTGCCACACCCTCGCTCAATATATGTACATTTTCAGGGCTTCTTCTGGTAAATACCGCCACAAGCTCCATATCCTGATTCTGCTTAATGGCGCACTCTACGCCTCTGCCCAGATTACCGTATCCCAAAATACCAACTCTAATGCTCATAATATACTCCTCCTGCAATACAAACTGACTCGGCCATATCACTTTGTATATCGCCGCTTTGCTGCTATGCCTGCAATACATTCTTCCGCATGCACATGCACATTATATATCAAAACGGGAAAATTTACCACACTAAATTAATAAATTCTCCCGTTTTTTATATTACTCTGAATACAGTAGTCAGTGTCAGCCGAAAGGCCGGACATATCAGTTGCCGTTCAGAGGACGCTTTCGCTCGATAGTGCTACGTAACGGTACTAAGCTCAGGCTGCGGCTGACACCTTGCTTCGCTAAGGACCGACGAGCACTAACGCCCCCGAACGGCAACTGATATGCCCGGCCTTTCGGCTGACACTGACTACTGTATTTCAACTTGCCACTTTTATTCTACACTCTTGAGCGCCTCCACCGGATTGATGGCATCCAGCGACCTGTCGGTAATCATATTCACCAATATTGCAAAAAACAGCGACAGGCCTCCCGCAATCAGGTAGCTGCCCGGATGCAGGGATACTGCCAGATAAATACTAGGTAAACTCAAAATAGCTGTTAGTGTCTGGGCAAAAGCATAGCCCAAAGGAACCCCCAGAAAAATACCGATGCCTGTCAGAATCATGGTCTCTTTATTCACATACAAATGCACTTCATTGTCGTAAAAGCCAAGCACCTTGATGGTAGCCAGTTCCCTGGTACGCTCTGAAATATTGGTGGTAGCCAGCGTAAATAATACCGCAAAAGCAAGGCTTGCCGCCATAATGATAATAATATAAACTACCATATTTATCAAAGTAAAGGCTGAGGAAAATTCGTCCTTCATTTCGTCTGTGCTAAGGCAGGTCACAATCCCCTCCTGCTTGCCCAGTGCATTGCAGTAAAGTACCGGGTCCTTGCAGTCCTCTGAAATATGAATCAAAGCTCCGTTTGGCGCACATTCACCAAAATACTGCTCATAAGTAGCTTCGGTCATATAAAGGTAATTGCCCAGATAATTCTGCACCACATGTGTTACCTCTACCTCTGCCCGGTCAAGCTCCATCGTCTGTACGCCTGCAGCACTGCCTTCTTTCACGTCCAACAATATAGACGCATTTTGTGTCAAAGCTACGTCCCCGTCTTTTAATTGGATTTCCTTTCCGCTTGTATCCCGAAGCTGAATATAAGAGGTCAGACTCTCCCCATCCGGTGCCACAATTAACTGCACCGTTTCTGTAATACCTGCAGTATTTTCCAGCTTTACGGAAGTGATGACTGCATTCAGATATTCCGAAACATTCTTATCGCCCTCCAGATACGCAGAAACGATACCTTCTCCGGCCCCCACTGCCATGGCATCATAAAGGAAAGTGCGGTCATACTGGCGCGGTACCAAATCGGTTACGGAATCCTTAATGGCAAAACCAAATAACAACAGCGCCATACATCCCATAATACCGGAAACTGTCATAAGCAAACGCTTCTTGTAGCGGAATAAATTTCGTGCCGTCACCTTATTCAAGAACGAAAAACTGTTCCAGATATACGGTATCCGTTCCAAAAACACACGGGAACCGGAGCGCGGCGTCTTTGGCCGCATCAAAGCAACCGGCGTCTGCTTAAGCTCGTTACGACAGGCAATCACGGTAGCAACCACAATACCGCCCACAAATATGACCGGACCCAAGATCCCATTTAGCTTATCAAATAAAAACACATATTCCGGCAGCAAATACATGGTACTGAAAATATAAAAGATAATACCCGGCAACAGTATAAATGCACCCAGTGTACCCAAAATACTTCCCGCACCGCTGGCACAAAAGGCATACAGCAAATATTTCCTGCGGATTTCACTATTATAAAAGCCCAGCGCCTTATAGGTTCCAATCAGTCCTCTGTCCTCTTCTACCATTCGTGTAATGGTAGTCAAGCTAATCAAGATGGCAACCACAAAAAATACAATCGGAAATACCGTACCGATAGACTCAATGGAATCTGCGTCACTCTTCACATTACTATAACCGCCCAGAGAATTACGGTCCTGAATATACCACTCTGCCACATCCATATCCGCTAATTCTCTACGGGCATTCTCCAGTTCGGCTTCCGCGTCTGCTTTGCCGCCCTCCAATTCCAGCCTACCCTGCTCTAACTGCTCTCTGCCTTCGGCTTCGCCTTCTTCGTATTCTTTACGTCCTTCTTCTAACCGGGCCTCCCCTTCAGCCTTGCCGGATTCATATTCTTCCCAGCCTGCGGCAATTTCAGATTTACCGCTTTGCAGCTCCAGTCTGGCTGCAGCAATCTGGGCTCTTCCGGCTTCAAACTGCTCCTCTGCAAAAGCCTCCTGCGTTTCCAGTTCCACAAGTCCCGCCTCTAACTGAGCCCTGCCATTATCAAGCTCTGCCTGACCGGCCTCCAACTGCTCTCTGCTGTCAGCCAATTCCTGCTCCTGAGCATTCAGCTCTGCCCACTCCTGAGCATATTGGGCGTCCATTTCACTTTCTCGCTCTGCCAGGCTTTCCTGACCCTCCAAAAGAAGGGTCTCTGCTGCCTTATAAGCGTTCAGCTCCTGTTCGGCAACGAACTTATCCAGTTCACTGGTGCTGTTATCAATCTGCTCCTGTAACCGGGCCTGCATGGCCCTGTTGTCAGCCAGTTGCTCTTCTATAAAAGCGCGTTCCTCTGCAAGCACGGCTCTTTGTGTATTTTCCTGTTCCTGCAAACTCTCTTTGCTAAGCTTCAGGGCAGCCTCGCCCAGAGCAAGCTGCGCAGCCCCCAAATCCAGCTGAGTCTGCCCTTCCTCTAACTGTACATAACCGTCCAGAATCTCCTGTCTGGCTGCCGCAAATGCGGTTTCTGCCTCTGCTTGCTGTCGGTTCAATTCCTGCTCTGCTTCATCTAACTGTCTTTCACCGTCTGCAAGCTCCTGCTCACCCTGCTGCAATTGCGCTAACGCCTCTGCAATTTGGGTTTGAAACTCCGCCTCTCCTTCCTGCAGTGCTTCTAAGGCCTCCTGCAGTTTGGTCTCCAGCTCTGCTTCTCCCTCTAAAAGCTCCTGCTCCGCCTTGGAAAGCTCGTCATAAACCTCCTGCTGGGCCTTTTCTAATTCCTCATAAGCCTCCTTACGCACCTCTTCGGTTCTTGTTTCTGCGCGCTGCTGTTTAATCTCAGCCTCGATATAATCGCCAAATGCGCTGACCTGTGCCTCGTAATCCTCTCCATAGCAAAACAGCTCGCTGCTGCCT
>JAFTXF010000038.1 GCA_017461685.1 Lachnospiraceae bacterium | reverse complement strand
GGAGAAGGACCGGGAGATTGGCGAGCTGAAGGAGATGCTTTTAGAGAAGGAAGAGAAGACGGAGCTGTTGCTCAAGCAGGTGGCTAAGGTGCTTGCAGCCAATACTAATTATGCGACGATGATTACCGCACCAAGCACTCATCGCAACAAGCTGAAGTTTCTGCAGCTGTCCCGTGTGGATCAGCACCAGATATTGGCAGTCATTGTGGCAGAGGGCAATATCATCAAGAACAGCATGATTCGCGTAGGCGAGTATCTGGACGACGAGACTTTGCTGAAGCTGAATATTTTGTTAAATACCAACCTAAACGGTTTATGTATGGAAGAGATCAACTTAGGTATGATAGCAGCCATTAAGCAGAAGGCAGGTATTCACAGTGATTTGATTAGTGAAGTGTTAGACGCAGTTGCCGAGGCGATTAAGGCTGACGAAGATTTAGAGATTTATACCTCCGGTGCCAACAATATTTTCAAGTATCCGGAGCTTGCAGACCATCAGAGAGCCAGCGATTTGATCACTACCTTTGAAGAGAAGCAGATGCTGGGGCATCTGGTAGAGCAGTCTTTGGAGGAAGGCACTGAGACCGGTATTCAGGTGTATATCGGTGATGAGACCAGAGTGCAGAGCATGAAGGACTGCAGCGTAGTTACCGCCACTTATGAATTAGGCGAGGGCATGCGCGGCACTATAGGTATTATAGGACCGAAGCGCATGGACTACGAAAAGGTGGTTGATACGCTCAAAACCCTGAAGCATCAATTAGATGATTTATACAAGAAATAACGAGGAGTTAGTTTATGGCAGACATGGAAAAGGATTTAGAGAAGGGAATGCCTGAAAACGAAGTTTCCGATGCAGAGAACATGGAAGCAGAAGCTGTAGCGGCCGAAGCAGAGGGTGTTATGGAAGAGGCAGATGAAGTATGTGAGGATTGCGAGGCATGTGAGGAAAGCGAAGAGGCAGATGGTGCAGAAGCTTCCCAGGATGCATCCGAGAAGACAGGCAAGGGCCCTTCCAAATGGCTGAAGAAGAATAATAAAGACAAAGAAAAAATTGCTGAGCTGGAAGACAGGGTGATGCGCCAGATGGCAGAATTTGAGAATTTCCGCCGCCGCACTGATAAAGAGAAGCAGGCAATGTTCGAAACCGGTGCCAAGAGCGTAATCGAGAAGATTTTACCGGTTATCGACAATTTTGAAAGAGGGTTATCAACCGTACCGGAAGCAGAGCGTGAAACAGGCTTTGCCAGCGGTATGAATATGATATACAAACAGCTTTTAACCGAGCTGGAGAATATCGGTGTTAAGCCGATTGAAGCTTTGGGTCAGGAATTTGACCCGAACTTACACAATGCAGTAATGCAGGTGGCCAGCGATGAATACGAGTCAGGCGTTGTTGCACAGGAACTTTTAAAGGGCTACACGTACCGCGACACAGTAGTTCGTTACAGTATGGTAGCAGTAGTAGAGTAAAGGTAACAAATTATTATTTATTATATAGTCCAGGAGGAGACAATCATGGGAAAAATTATTGGTATTGACTTAGGTACAACCAACAGCTGTGTAGCTGTTATGGAAGGTGGTAAACCAACCGTTATCGCAAATACAGAAGGCGCAAGAACTACACCGTCTGTAGTAGCTTTTACAAAGACAGGTGAGAGATTAGTAGGCGAGCCTGCAAAGCGTCAGGCAGTTACTAATGCAGAGAAGACTATTTCTTCTATCAAGAGAGATATGGGTACTGATAAGGGCCGCACCATCGACGGCAAGAAGTACTCTCCACAGCAGATTTCTGCAATGATTTTACAGAAGTTAAAAGCAGATGCTGAGAATTATTTGGGTGAAAAGGTAACAGAAGCAGTTATTACTGTTCCTGCATACTTTAACGATGCTCAGCGTCAGGCTACCAAGGATGCAGGTAAGATTGCAGGCTTAGAGGTTAAGCGTATCATCAACGAGCCTACAGCAGCAGCTTTGGCATACGGCCTTGACAATGAGAAGGAACAGAAGATTATGGTATACGACTTAGGCGGTGGTACTTTCGACGTTTCCATTATCGAAATTGGTGACGGTGTTATCGAAGTATTGGCTACCAGCGGTGACAACAGACTGGGTGGTGATGACTTTGACCAGAAGGTTACCGACTGGATGTTAGCTGAGTTTAAGAAGGCAGAAGGCGTTGACTTATCTAACGATAAGATGGCTCTTCAGAGACTTAGAGAAGCAGCTGAAAAGGCAAAGAAAGAATTATCCAGCGCTACTACCACAAACATTAACTTACCATTCATCACAGCAACAAGCGAAGGCCCTAAACACTTCGATATGACTTTGACTCGTGCAAAATTCGATGAATTAACACATGACTTAGTAGAAAGAACAGCAATCCCTGTACAGAACGCTTTAAAGGATGCAGGTCTGAACGCAAGTGAGCTCAGCAAGGTATTATTAGTAGGTGGTTCTACACGTATCCCGGCTGTTCAGGATAAGGTAAAGATGCTTACAGGTCATGAGCCGAATAAATCTTTAAACCCTGACGAATGTGTAGCATTAGGTGCTTCCATCCAGGGCGGTAAATTAGCAGGCGATGCAGGTGCAGGAGAAATCTTATTGTTAGACGTTACTCCGTTGTCTCTTTCTATCGAGACCATGGGCGGTATCGCTACCAGACTGATTGAGAGAAATACTACGATTCCTACCAAGAAGAGTCAGATTTTCTCTACAGCAGCTGACAATCAGACAGCAGTTGATATTAACGTAGTTCAGGGTGAAAGACAGTTTGCCCGTGACAATAAGAGCCTCTGACAGTTCCGCTTAGACGGTATCCCACCTGCAATGAGAGGTGTACCTCAGATTGAAGTTACCTTTGATATCGATGCGAACGGTATCGTAAACGTATCTGCAAAGGATTTAGGTACAGGCAAAGAGCAGCACATCACTATTACAGCAGGTTCTTCCATGTCTGATGATGAAATCGAAAAGGCTGTTAAGGAAGCTGCTGAGTTCGAAGCTCAGGACAAGAAGCGTAAGGAAGCTATCGACACACGTAACGAAGCAGACTCCTTCGTATTCCAGACAGAGAAGGCTTTAAACGAAGTGGGTGACAAGATTTCCGCTGACGAAAAGGCTGGCGTAGAGTCTGAACTTGCCAATGTAAAGGCAATCCTTGACAGAACTGCAAATCAGGAAATGAGCGACAGTGATGTGGATGAGTTAAAGGCTGCAAAAGAGAAGTTAATGACAAGCGCACAGGCTTTATTTACCAAGATGTATGAGTCTATGCAGGGTGCACAGGGCGCAGGTCCTGACATGAGTGGTGCAGCAGGCGGTAACAACGCAGGCACAGCCGGAGATGATATTATCGACGGTGATTACAGAGAGGTATAATTTTTTGTAACAGCTCAGCTGCAGGGCAGCGAGAAAGCACCATTGGTGCCTTTGCGAATAGCGTATCTGAGCTGTTCACATTTATCTTTTAATATTTAATCGGCCCCGTATTTCAAATGCGGGGTTGATTTGTAGCGAATATTGTGTAAAATAGATACGTTGATATGATAACGCAAGAATCAAAGATTCTTGAGTAAATATTAATGTAGTGTATATTTTACCACAAATAGGAGTGATTTTATGGCAGAACAAAAAAGAGACTATTATGAAGTCCTTGGTATAGATAAAAACGCGGATGATGCCGCAATCAAAAAGGCATACCGCGTATTAGCAAAAAAATATCATCCGGACGTAAATCCGGGGGATGAAACTGCAGAGAAGTTATTCAAAGAAGCATCTGAAGCATATGCCGTACTGTCTGATCCGGAAAAGAGACGTCAGTATGATCAGTTCGGTCATGCGGCCTTTGACGGCGGTGCAGGCGGAGGCGGAGGCTTTGGCGGTTTCGATTTCAGCGGTGCGGACTTTTCGGATATTTTTGGAGATATGTTTGGCTTTGGCGATATTTTCGGCAGCCGCAGAGGCAGTCGCAGTAATGCGCCAATGCAGGGCGAGGACATACGTACCAGTATGAGAATTACCTTCGAAGAGGCTGTAGCAGGCTGCAAGAAGGAAATCGAATTAACTGTAAAAGAAGAATGTAAATCCTGTAAGGGCACCGGTGCCAAGGCCGGTACCAGCCCGGAAACCTGCTCTAAATGCGGCGGTAAGGGCCAGGTAGTATTTACCCAGCAGTCCATGTTCGGTACGATCCGTAATGTACAGGCGTGTCCTGACTGTCGCGGAACCGGCAAGATTATACGTGAGAAATGTAGCGACTGCCGTGGAACAGGTTTTGTGCCGATGCGCAAAAAATACGAGGTGGACATTCCGGCAGGTGTAGACAGCGGCCAGCGCAAGCGCCTCACAGGTCTTGGCGAGCCGGGTACCAATGGCGGACCGAGAGGTGACGTGGTAATTGAATTTATCGTAGGACGTCATCCGATTTTCCAGCGTCAGGATTTAAATATATTTTCTGCAGTACCGATCAGCTTTGCAGTAGCTGCACTGGGTGGTGAAGTACTGATTGATACGGTTGACGGTAAGGTGGCGTATGATGTAAAACCTGGTACACAGACCGATACCAAGGTACGTCTGCGCGGTAAGGGTGTGCCTTCCTGGAGAAATAAAGACGTACGCGGTGACCACTATGTTACTTTGGTTGTACAGACCCCTGATAAGCTTTCTAATGAGGCGAAGGAACTGTTAAGGCAGTTCGACGCCTTGACAAGTAATTCTTTGCAGGGGGCAAAGGGTGCTGACGAAGAAGAGCCGAAGGAAAAGAAGGGCAAATTCTGGAAGAAATAGAAGCAACCCTGTGCAAACGGCTTTAAGCAATGCAAGAAAATAGCATTATCCCGGAACGGGAAAGTAGAAATTGATAAGACCGGCAATAAAGGTACAGATGCTTTTATTGCCGGTCTTATCTTTTTGTACAGATTGTTATGTTTGGGAATGTTTTTGAAAAAATGCGGGCAGAAAATGAGACTGTTTATGGTACCGAATACTTTTGTTCCTTGCAATTTTGACAGCACTATAGTAATATAGTATCAAGTGAAATTATGTAAAAAATTACTTGGGACAATGAGGACCGACCGGGAAGCGAGGATGAACGAATGGGCGATAAACGGGGGAACAGCAATCTGGGCGAGCAGATATTAAATGCAGTGGATGACATATTGGAGTCCGGCAATTTTGATAAATTAAATAGTGTAGTGTCGGATACCGTTTCCAAGGCGTTGGAGGAGACCCGAAAGCAGTTGGAGCAGATTACTTCCGGGCAGTCCTATGGGAAGTATTCACCGACGGGACAGTCTTCCGGGAAGTATTCATCGTCGGAGCAGTCTTCACAGTATGAGCGCAGTCAGTCTTCACGGTATGAACGAAGTCAGGTTTCACGGACGGCAACTACAGGGAAATTTAGCAGTCAGGCCTCTAAGCAGGCAGCCACGTCCGCTTCCGGGACCACGGCTTCAAGAAGCATGAACGCAAAACCGGTGTCTGATACCGCAGTCAGGACGCAAGCGAGAACGGGGCAGACCTATAGCAGAGCATTGACCGTACCAAGAGTCAGACTGAAAAAAGTAGGCGGTGTTTCCGGCGTATTGTTTAGGGTATTTGGAGGTATAGGAACCGTTTTCTTCGGCTTTTTATTTCTCATTGCTATTACAAGCGATTTCTCGGAGGGACAATACTGGCAAATGGTAATGATTATGGGTATTTTATTGGCCGGCTTTATCTCATTGATGTACGTTGGTGTAGGCCGCAGTGCCCGGTTGAAGCGTGCCCAGCGTTATGTACAGGTGATGCAGGGCAAAACCTATATCAATATTTCTGATTTGGCCCTTTTGACCAATAAAAGTCCCGCTTACATTCGCAGAGATGTGAAGAAAATGATTCAATGCGGTATTTTCCCGGAGGGGCATCTGGATATACCGGAGCAGTGCCTGATTATGGGTGATGTGGCGTACGGGGAATACATCCGATTGGAAAAGTCACGTATGGCTCTTCGGGCAGAGGAGGAACAGAAGCGGCTGGAAGCGCATGAGGCCAAAGAGGCTGCAGAGCTGGAGGCTGCAAGGACAGCGAAGGAAGCGGCAGATCGAAAGCGTGAGGAGGCCAAAGACAAGCCGACACAGTCAGTCAATCCGGAGCTGGAGGCTATGATACAGGAAGGCCGGGACCACATTAAGAAGCTTCGTGACCTAAATGACGCTATTGAGGGGGAAGTGATTTCAGGCAAGTTATTTTATCTGGAAAATATTCTGAAGGAAATTTTTGAACAGCTGAAAGAGCATCCGGAGCAGATGCCGGAAATGCATAAATTTATGGATTATTATCTGCCGACTACATTGAAGCTGGTAACAGCCTATGAGGAATTTGACCGGGTCAGCGTTCAGGGTGAGGACATTGTATCGGCCAAGCGAGAAATCGAAAAGACGCTGGATACTATCAATACGGCCTTTGCGGAGCTTTTAAATAAACTGTTCCGCGACAGAGCTTTTGATGCAGCCACGGATGCCCAGGTGCTTAAGACTATGTTAGAAAGAGAAGGACTTACAAAACAGCCTATCTTTGCAAGCCGGCCCACCGTCAAAGAGGAAGCAAAGCTCGAAAAAATGCTGAAGTAGGTCGGAAGACAAGCGCTCTGAATAGAACACAAGCAGAGCAATTTTGATGGAATAAGTATAAAAAACGATGAAGCAGCAGGCCGGGCGAAGACATGCTGTGTGATCATAAAAATATAATGATAGAAAGCACGTGGAGCATTTTCATACCGTGCGGAAAAGAGGAAGAAATGAGTAAAAATTTAGATGAAATGTTAAAGGAAACCCCGACCCTTACCTTTGAGCCGTTCGCTGAAGACAAAAACGAAATTGTGGAAGCGAAAGTTGTGGTAGAAGAGGAAAAGCCTGCGACAATACAAGTTGTTCTGACAGAAGAAGAGCAGGCTTTGGTGGATTCCTTTGCAGCGCAGATTGATATTACAGACACTAAGCAAGTGCTGCAGTACGGTGCAGGCAGCCAGAAGAAGATTGCAGATTTCTCTGAAACAGCCTTAAACAGTGTACGTACCAAGGATATGGGCGAAGTGGGCGAGATGCTTACAGATGTGGTGGCTCAGTTAAGGGATTTTGATGAGGAAGAAGAAAAGGGCTTCCTGGGCCTGTTCAAGAGAGGCAGCAACAAGTTAGCCAATATGAAGGCGAAATACGAAAAAGCCGAGGTCAATGTCAATAAAATATGCGACGCTCTCGAAAAACATCAGATCGTTCTGTTAAAGGACGTGGCTCTGCTAGACAAGATGTACGAGCTGAATGTAAATTATTTTAAGGAACTGACTATGTACATTTTGGCAGGCAAGCAGAAGCTTGACCATGCCATGAATGTAGAGCTTCCTGCAATGGTTGCCAAGGCAGAGCAGAGCAGGTTACCGGAGGATACGCAGGCTGCCAAGGATTATGCCCAGATGTGCAATCGCTTTGAGAAGAAAATCCACGACCTGGAGCTGACCCGTACCGTCTCCATGCAGATGGCACCGCAGATCAGACTGATTCAGAGCAATGATACTGCCATGAGCGACAAGATTCAGTCCACATTGGTGAATACTATTCCACTTTGGAAGAGCCAGATGGTTATTGCCATCGGATTAGACCATTCTACAGAGGCTGCCAGAGCACAGCGTGAAGTCAGCGATATGACCAATGCGCTCTTAATGAAAAATGCAGAAGCCTTAAAGATGGCTACTGTGGAGACTGCAAAGGAGTCTGAGCGCGGTATTGTAGATATCGAAACCCTGAAGGCTACGAATCAGACCTTAATCAGCACACTGGACGAAGTAATGAAGATTCAGACAGAAGGACGCGAGAAGCGCAAGGCGGCAGAGGCAGAGCTTATGCAGATTGAAAATGATATGCGCAACAAGCTGTTAGAGATGAGCAGATAAGAGCAAAGAGACTTTCAGGGCAGAAACTGTACAAGACAGGGAGCAATAGGCAATAGAAAAGAACCTGAAAGCAGATATTAAGAGGATGACAGTATGAAATGGATGAAATTTCGTGTAAAAACGATTACAGCCGCAGAGGATGTGATTATTTCCGCATTATATGATTTGGGCTTTGAGGGCGCGCAGATAGAAGATAAGGTGCCATTAACAGCCGCAGAAAAGGAGCAGATGTTTGTGGATATCCTGCCACAGGGACCGGAGGATGACGGTGTGGCGTACCTGAGCTTTTTTGTGGAGGAGAATGAAGACTGCAATCTGGTTTTCCAAGGAGAGGAGACCACCAGGGAAGAGATTCTGGCCCTGGTAGAGGAAGAGCTGGAAAGCTGGAAGGGTTTTATGGATATCGGTGAAGGTACGGTAGAAGTGGATGAGACCGAGGATATTGACTGGATCAACAATTGGAAGCAGTACTTCCATCAGTTTTACATCGACGATATTCTGGTAATTCCGTCATGGGAAGAGGTGAAGCCGGAGGACGAGGCAAAGATGGTACTTCATATTGATCCGGGTACCGCCTTTGGCACAGGCATGCATGAGACTACCCAACTTTGTATCCGTCAGCTCCGTAAATTTATTACTCCAGAGACGGAGCTTTTAGACGTGGGTACCGGCAGCGGTATTTTGTCCATTCTGTCCCTGATGTTTGGGGCAAAGCATGCGGTAGGTACGGATTTGGACCCATGTGCAGTAAGTGCGGTGCGTGAAAACAGTGAAGTGAACGGTATCCGTCCTGAGAAGTTCGATATGATGATTGGCAATATTATTTGTGACAAGGAAGTGCAGGACAAGGTTGGTTATAATAAGTACGACATTGTTGTGGCCAATATCCTGGCGGATGTATTGGTACCACTTACCCCTGTGATTGTAAATCAGCTAAAAACCGGCGGTTATTATATTACCTCCGGCATCATTGATGACAAGGAAGAGACTGTGGTCGAAGCAGTAAAGGCAGCAGGACTGACCGTGGTAGAAGTGACCTACCAGGGCGAGTGGGTCAGCGTGACAGCACGTAAGGATTTTTAGGACAGGAAGCTACTGGGCTCTGTGTTTCGCAATTCGG
>JAFTXF010000037.1 GCA_017461685.1 Lachnospiraceae bacterium | reverse complement strand
CCTCCAAATATTCTACGGTAGCCTGAAACTCCTCTTCTGTTTCTCCCGGAAACCCTACGATAACATCCGTTGTAATAGCAGGGTTGTCAAAAGCCTTCCGCAGAGCCTCCACGCTTGTCCTAAACTGTGACGTAGTATATCTGCGGTTCATGCGCTTCAAGGTATCATCACAGCCGCTTTGCGGAGATAAATGAAAGTGCGGACAAAGCTTCGGCAATGCAGCCAGTCTCATGGCACTTTCCTCTGTGACAATACGAGGCTCTAAAGAACCGATGCGAATACGCTCTATGCCCGGTATATCATGAATGCGTTCAATTAATTCCAACAGCTTGCTTGCTCCGGAGTAATCATGTCTGTCACCGTTTTGCGGCTTTTCCACGCACCGGCCTTCTGCCCAGGCATCGTCTTCAAAATCAATGCCATAGGAGCTGATATGAATACCGGTCAGCACGATTTCCTTGTATCCTGCCTCCGCCAGGCCTATAACCTCTTTTCGGATACTCTCTAAATGGCGACTGCGCACTCTGCCTCTGGCAAACGGTATGATACAGTAGGAGCAAAATTGATTGCACCCGTCCTGTACCTTAATATAGGCTCTGGTGTGCTCCGCGGTATGGGTGAGCTGCATTTCCTCGTAATCAAAAGTGGCGTTAATATTAATGACACTCGTGTCATTCATTGTCTTATTATAAAGCTGCCCACCGGTTCTGTCCGCCAGATAGGCTTCCAGTATATCTACAAGGTCTTTTTTGCGGTTATTGCCCACAGCCAAATCAATGCCGGCATCACTGAGCACCTGTTCCTTACCGGTCTGTACGTAGCAGCCCACAGCCACTACCACAGCCTCAGGATTACGCTTCTTGGCCTGATGCAGCATCTGCCTGCTCTTGCGGTCCGCAATATTGGTCACAGTGCAGGTATTGATAATATATATGTCTGCCCGCTCGTCAAAAGGCACAATCTCATAGCCCTTTTCTTCCAGTTTCTGACCTATTACATCCATTTCGTATGAGTTCACCTTGCATCCAAGGTTGTGTAATGCTACTTTTTGCATTCTTTTCTCCTGCTTTTTTCCATGTTACACATTGACTTTTGCGCCTTCTTGAATTACCATAGGAGTAGATAAAAAGTTAATTAAAGGAGGGCATTTTCCAATGAAAACATTACAGATTTCTTTAAACTCTATCGACAAAGTAAAAGCTTTTGTAAACGATATCACCAAATTTGACTGTGATTTCGACTTAGTAAGCGGCAGATACGTTATCGATGCCAAGTCCATTATGGGTATTTTCAGTTTAGACTTATCTAAGCCTATTACATTAAATGTACATGCAGATGACGATATTTCCGAAATTATGGAAATCCTTTCCAAGTACATTGCATAAGAATTCTCCAGCAGTTTGAAGAGGCTGTCGCAACTTATACAGGATCTGATTCCTATCCATGAGGAAACACATGCAGACATTGTATATCTTGCAACAGCCCTTTTCTTTTACAGCGATTCTATCGCAATCATCCTTCCTATATGAATCCTTATAATACATCTTAGCATAGACTCTTACAAGCAACTCCTGTAATTAATTTTCTGTAGCAATAATCAATTCCTTGGTATCTAACGCTGTCTGCACCAGCTCGTCAATTTTTTCAGAGAGACATAACTCATGCTTTTTGATAATGCCCAGATTCGGCTTGGTTACCGGATGCTTTGCCACAAAAATGGTGCAGCAGTCCTCAAACGGTAAAATAGAAGTCTCGTAGGTACCGATTTTCTTGGACAGGGTAACAATGTCCTCCTTGTCAAAAGCAATTAACGGACGGTATACCGGAAGCTCGCATACTTCGTTGGTAACAGCCAAAGACTGCATCGTCTGGCTTGCCACCTGACCGATACTTTCACCGGTAATCAGACCCAGGCACTCTGTTTCCTGTGCAATCTGCTCTGCAATACGCATCATGTAACGTCTCATAATAATGGTCAGCTCATCATGCGGACAGTTCTCGTAAATATAAAGCTGGATATCTGTGAAATTAATCACATGTAAATAAATCGGACCTGTGTATCTGGAAACGATACGCGCCAAATCCACAACCTTTTCCTTAGCGCGCTCGCTGGTATAAGGCGGTGCGTGAAAATAAACTGCGTCAATCTTTACGCCGCGCTTTGCCACCATGTAGCCCGCAACCGGGGAATCAATACCGCCTGAAAGCAGTAACATAGCCTTGCCGCCGGTGCCCACGGGCATACCCATAGCGCCCGGAATTTCCACACTGTAAATATAAATCTTCTCGCGGATTTCGATATTTAACTTAATCTCCGGGTTGTGCACATCTACCGTCAGATTCGGGAAAGCGTCCAAAATAGCGCCGCCCATCTCCATACAAATCTCCTGAGATTCCAAAGGATAATTCTTGCGGGCACGTCTGGCAAATACCTTAAAGGTCTTTTGTACATCACCGTAAATATCCTTCATGTAATTTACTACGGTGTCGCAAAGCTTATCAAAGCCCTCGTCCTCTACATAAACTACCGGGCAGATAGCGGAAATACCGAAAACAGTCTGCAGCCTCTCCACCGTTTCGTCATAATCAAACTCCGTCAGGGCGTCCACATAAATACGTCCCTGTGTCTTGTGAATCTTAAACTCGCCCTCACACTTCTTCAGCGCATATTTAATCTGCTGCACCAGAGCGTCTTCAAATATATATCTGTTCTTGCCCTTGATGCCGATTTCACCGTATTTTATCAAAAATGCTGTAAACATAATATCCTCTCTTCTTTAATATCTTCAGGTATTTGCAAAACTCTGCGACTGCCGACGCAAGCTGCCGCAGAATTTCGTAATTACCTATTAATGCCTTGCATATCTTCGTAACATTGGAATCATATCATATAAAATCTCCAATGTATAGTCTATTTCTTCCTTGGTAGTAAAAACAGACATACTGAAGCGAATGGTAGAATCCCACAGGCTCTTATCCAGTCTAATAGCCTTCAGTGTCTTTGAGGTTTGCGGATGATTGGATGCACAGGCACTTCCTGCAGAAACATAAATGCCCTTGTCCTCCAATGCATGCAGCAGTACTTCGCTGCGAACTCCATGCACGGAAAAGCTGATCACGTGAGGTGCACTTCGTCCGTCTGTAAATCCGTTTATCTGTGTGTCCGGAATTTTATTTAATCCCTCTACAAAGTATTGCTTTAATTCGTAGAGCTTAATCACTTCCTCGTCCAGTTTCTCATAAAGAGTCCTGGCTGCCAGCGCCATGCCTGCAATGCCTGCCACGTCTTCTGTACCCGAACGAAGATTTTTCTGCTGGCCGCCGCCGTAAACGATCGGTACAATCTTGACCTTCTCACCTATATACAAAAGCCCCACGCCCTTTGGACCGTGGATTTTGTGGGAGCTGGCGGACAGTAAATCGATATTCATTTTCTTTGGAAAAATGCGTGCCTTACCAAAGCCCTGCACTGCGTCCACATGGAACAGACATTTCGGATTGCGCTGCTTTATCAGCTTGCCAATTTCCATAATCGGCTGCAAAGAACCGATTTCATTATTGGTGTGCATCACAGAAACTAAAATTGTTTCTTTTTTTATGGCATTTTCTAAATCACTCAAGCGTATAATACCATTAGAATCCACCGGTAAATAAGTCACTTCAAAGCCCTGCTTCTCTAAATACCCGCAGGTCTCCAGCACCGCAGGATGCTCAATGGCGGTGGTAATGATGTGATTGCCGCTGCGTCTGTTGGCTATTGCACAGCCAATCAGGGCAAGATTGTCGGCTTCTGTTCCTCCGCCGGTAAAGTAAATTTCCTTGGTATTTACCTTCAGTATACGGGCAAAGATGTCCTTGGCCTCCTTCAGATAATGCTCTGCCTCAAGGCCCTTTCTATGCATACTGGAAGGATTACCATAGTCTTCACACAAAATATGGGTCATAAGCTTTGCTACTTCCGG
Source organism: Lachnospiraceae bacterium (assembly GCA_017461685.1). GTDB lineage: Bacteria > Bacillota > Clostridia > Lachnospirales > Lachnospiraceae > RGIG6307. The sequence goes on along the minus strand of JAFTXF010000037.1, from coordinate 2,155 downwards.
CAAACAAGCGGTAGTAGCAGAGTTGTCTAAATAAACCTCCATGATAGTACCTCTCCATATATAAAATTCTCTATAATATATTTTATGCAAAGGGAGTGTGGCGTTTCGTAAATCTTACTGCCAATCAGACAGAATATTTTCTTCATGCCTCTAATACGTACACCAGCATAGCCAGCACTGCAAGTCCCGCTGTCTCTGTGCGCAGAATCCTGCGCCCCAAAGTAATGGGCTGCGTCCCACGCTCCAACGCCATGGCAACCTCGCCGTCATCCAAACCGCCTTCCGGTCCGATAAAAACTGCAATGCGTTGTCCCGGTTTCACCTCACTTAAAAGCTTACGTGTAAATTCCATCCCTGAAGCATTTTCATAAGGCATCAGGCTCACTTCAAAACCTGCCGCTTCCTTCAACGCTTCCTTCAGACTCATCACCTGACCGATCTCCGGAATCCGATCCCTTTTACTCTGCTTGGCCGCCGCTTCTGCAATGCTTTGCCATCGGTTTATTTTGGACTGGGCCTTCTTCTCATCCAGCTTCACCACACAATGCTTCATAGCCACCGGTACAATACGGCTCACTCCAAGCTCCACAGCCTTTTGGATAATAAGCTCCATCTTGTCTGCCTTCGGCAATCCCTGATAAAGCACTATCTCGCAAGGAAGCTCACTGGTTTCGCTGATCTTTTGCAAAATCTCGCAGGTCACCCGGTCTTCCGTGGCACTCTTCATGGCACACAAATACTTGCCACAAGCGCTGCCGTCGTTTACATAAAACTGCTCCCCCGGCTTCATCCGCAGCACATGACAAATATGATTCACGTCGGCGCCGGTGATAAACACTTCACAGTTTTCTTCTGAAATTTGAGACTTGTCCACAAAAAATTGAAACATTTTTCTAAAATTTCCTCTCCGGATTTCTCTACATAGTCCGCTGCGAAGTTCTGTGTTCTGCAATTCGGAGTAAAATATATTTCGTCTCAGAGGACGCTCTCGCTCTATGAAAAACGCAACGGTACTAAGTTCAGACTGCGGCGCTACGCGCCTGGCTTCACTAAGGACCGGCGCTTTTCAAAGCCCCTGCGCCGAAATATATTTTGCCCCGAATTGCGAAACACAGAGCCCAGTAGCTTCCTGTCCTAAAAATCCTTACGTGCTGTCACGCTTACCCACTCGCCCTGGTAAGTAACTTCTACTACCGTAAGACCTGCTGCTCTTACTGCCTCTACTACGGTTTCCTCCTTGTCATCGATAATACCGGATGTAATGTAATAACCGCCGGTCTTTAACTGATTTACAATTACCGGTGTAAGTGGTACCAGTACGTCCGCCAAAATATTGGCCACTACAATGTCGTATTTATCGTAGCCTACCATGTCCTGTACTTCCTTATCTGAGATAATATTGCCTATCATCATATCAAACTGTTCAGGACTAATTCCATTCACTTCACTGTTCTCACGCACTGCGCTCACTGCACATGGGTCCAAATCCGTACCCACTGCATGCTTTGCGCCAAACATCAGGGACAGAATCGACAAAATACCGCTGCCGGTACCCACGTCTAAAAGCTCCGTCTCAGGGGTAATGAACTTACGAAGCTGGCGAATGCACAGCTGAGTAGTCTCATGCATTCCTGTGCAAAAGGCGTTACCCGGATCAATATGAAGTACCATTTTTGCCTCGTCCTCCGGCTTCACCTCTTCCCAGGAAGGAATCACCAGAATATCGTCGATATAAAACTGATGGAAATATTGCTTCCAATTGTTAATCCAGTCAATATCCTCAGTTTCATCCACCTCAATAGTTCCCTCGCCAATATCGCAGAATACCTTTAAATCCTCCAACTCACGGCGCACATCTGTCAGGATGCTTTCCACGTCTGTAGGCTGTCCCTGAACCTCAAGACTACCATCCTCCTTTTTCTCCACAAAAAAGCTTAAATAAGCAATGCCGTCATCCGCAGGACCTTCCGGCAGGATATCCACAAACATCTGCTCCTTTTCCAAAGCAGTAAGAGGAATTTTATCCTCAATCTGAGCCCCTTCCAATCCAATATCATAAAGAGTGCTGATAATAATATCCTCCGCATCCGTAATTGTTTTAATTCTGAATTTTACCCATTTCATACGTTCTTTTCTCCTTTTTTCATCCTATTTG
>JAFTXF010000004.1 GCA_017461685.1 Lachnospiraceae bacterium | reverse complement strand
CACCATTGCAAAATGACATTACCTGCGATATATTTCTTGCTTTCTTTGACCGAGCCGATCAGTCTTTTATTTATCATCATAAAAACACCTCTCTGTTACGTTTTTGGTTAGTCATGTCTAACCCCGTTCCCAAAAAAATCAGCGTCCGACATTGTTAGTCGTCGCTAACTTTAAAGAGTATAGCATATCTATGACTTGTCTGTCAATAACAAAGCGGGCAAGTCCGCTTCGAACTCCCCAAATCTCTCAATCCCTACGAGACTTGCTCCGCTGCCGGTGCCGATGTGCAGCTGCAAAGCAGCCTTCCTTAGCACATCGTGCACATCCTCGCGGAGCATATTTTATTACATAGGAAAGAATGCTTTCCTATGTAATAAAATAATCCCGGCAGTTCCATCAACTCCCGGGATTATCTTAGCTCTATTTACTTTTAATAAAATACATGATTGCCAATCACAATGCCTTCTCTTGTTCCGTTATTTCTACGGAAGTACAGGCAATCACCAACATTGGTATAGCCGCCCAAAGCTTCCACCGCTGCATCCACGCAGCTCTGCGGAATCTTACCGCTTGCCATTACACGGTCCACCTTTCCGCTCATGGCAGGTGTAAACTGACCGGACGCATAAATAACGCCCTGCAGTGTATCCTGATAAGAAGCACTTCTGACACGGTTACATACTACCGCACCTACAGCCAGCTTGCCTTCGTAACTTTCACCGCCTGCCTCACAGTAAATCAGGGCAGACAATAATAATAATTCATATTCGCTTGCAGACATGGAACCGTAATACTTCACCAGCTTCTTCTTGTCTGCTTCCTCTTTCATCTTGCGCTCGGTAATTTCATCCATGCTTTCGCCCTGGTCCACCAGAAATTCCTCAGAGACATGCTCTCGCAGAATATAGCCGATTTCCTCACCGTATTCCACACAAAGCCAGGCTTCATCTACCTCACTGATAACAATCAGGCTCTCTCCTTTAGCTGCAAACCCCAGGCTCTTGGCATCTGTATTTGCCTCTGCCCTCACGCGGATAGCATCACTTTCTACTACTGCTATAGAGTAGCCTACCCTTAAGGCCTCTTTTTCTGCCTCTTCGCCAAAGAATAAATATTCATCCTTGGCCCAGCCAATCAGATTTCCGCTCTTGATTTTGGTCCATCCGTCCTGTCTTTCCAATACAACTGCCCCGCAGTCCCTGTAAAGCTTCCCTGCAATCTGTGCCTCTGTAGTCGGCTCCTCTCTTACATTTAAAGTATTGGTAACATTACTCATTACCAGCTCGTAGGAGATTTCTTCTTTTGCTGTTACCAGTCTGGCAGTCTTTTCGGTTTCACAATTTGTAGGGTCCAATAATGCGGCCACGCCGCTGTTGTAGCAATCCAGACAAGTCTTTGCACTGCTTGCGCTTGCTTCTACATGCATCAGGCTGCTGCCTGCGCTTACAAACAGAACGGCAATTAATGTCAATATACCTACTGTAATTTTGCTATTTGTTTTCAATGTATTTCCTCCACTTATAACAGCCGTCCCAGCACCTTCTTCCCAGAATGCCTGGCAGCTTTCTTCCTGCACATTCCATTATATTACTGCGCAGGTTTATTTGTTACAGAAATGTTACAAATATTAAAACATTCGTATGGCATAATAACAAAATTTAATCCTTTTGTCAACCTTTTCCGAAAAAGCAAGTGGGCAAAACACCGCAAAACCCCCATTTTTGTGCACTTTTACAACAAAAACAGGGGTCATATTTCCTTAATATTTATAATTTTCGTGATTTTGCCACACAGGCCTCTATAGCCTCCATCACGCTGCCTCTGACGCCGCCTAACTCCAGCGCCCGGATACCCTCAATGGTAGTACCACCCGGAGAACACACCATATCCTTCAGTACGCCCGGATGTTCACCGGACTCCTTCATCAGCTTGGCTGCCCCCAGTGTGGTCTGGGCTGCCAGCTCATACGCAAGCTTTCGCGGCATACCTGCTGCCACTGCACCGTCTGCCAACGCTTCCATATACAAGAAAGCAAAGGCGCCCGAACTGCCTGCCAAAGCACTGTACACATCCATCAGTTTCTCGTCAATGATATAGGCACTTCCGAAAGACTCACACATCTTAACCGCCAACGCTACATCCTCGTCTGTGGCATATGCATCTCTGCAAATCGCCGTACAGCTCTCGCCTACCATGGCCGCCGTATTAGGCATAAAGCGGAGCATCCTCACCTCTGTGTCAAGCTTCTCATGCAGCCACGCAAGGCTCTTGCCGGCTGCAATACTGATGATCAGGGTATCCCTTGTCACAAAAGGTGCAATCTCCTGCAATACCCCTTCCAAAAACTGCGGCTTCACTGCCAGAATAATGACATCGGCGCCTGCTGCCACCTGCGTATTGGTCACATCCGTAGTAATATGATACTTGCCTGCTGCGTCACGTCTCACAGCATCCACTACATCACTGCCCATGATATCCTCTGCCATAAACATGCCGGACTTCAGCAGTCCTTCCAAAATAGCCTTGGCCATATTACCAAGCCCGATAAATCCCAGCTTCATACTTACCTCCTAAATGTCATCATCCTTTGAGCCCGTTCTTCCTCTCACGTTCTTGCGGTCCTTCCCTTACTCCTAATGTGATTCGGGTATCAAAAGTGCTTACGGATTGTTTCACAGCAAACTGCTCCCACACTCCTAATCCTATCGTTAAAATCCTCTTTGTCTGGCAGCCTCGTACATAAATAGTGTAGCTGCAACCCCGGCATTCAGGCTTTCTACCTGCCCTGCCATCGGAATTTTCACATAGGTATCAGCCAAATCGGCTGTGGTTTCTTTTAGTCCATTGCCTTCATTACCAATCAGGAAAGCACTTCCTGCGGTATAGTCAAAAGCATCGTAATATGCTTTTCCTTTTAAATGTGCCGCATACACCGTAATTTGAGATTGCTGCAGCTTAAGAATCGCCTCGGCAATATCCTGCACATACACGAACGGCACCCTGTACACACTGCCCATGGTAGCACGGATGGTCTTGGGATTAAAGATATCCACCGTATCCCTGGTCATAATCACACCGGCAATACCGGCACCTTCCCCGGTACGGATAATGGTACCCAGATTTCCCGGGTCCTGTAAATCCTCCAAAACCACAAATATGCCCTGCTTTTGCCTAAGCAAGTCCTCTAAAGTATATCGTGGACTTCTTACAAGGCACAAAACCCCTTGCGGGGTCTTGGTATCAGACATCTTTAAGAAAACCTCCTCACTGACCAACTCATACCCGGTCTGTGTCAGCTTCTCATAAATGTCATCCGTTATATGCCTGTCGCAAAAGGTCTGTGTCACGTATACCTTATAAATCCAATCTGCAGGCGCCTCCTCAAACATCTTGGCCCCTTCTACCACAAAAATACCGTCTTTGCGGCGTTCCCTGGCCTTCTGTACGTAAGCACATACCTGCTTTACCTGTGGGTTGGAAATACTTGTAATCATAATACACCTAATTAACGACCTAAAATCCTACTAACTTCAAACTGATATTCGCTCACGCTCTTAGACATAGCCAGTGCCTGGTCAATATCAATGTCTACGATTTCACCCTTCTGTACACCGATTACACGGTTAGTCTTGCCTTCAATCAGAATATCCGTTGCATAAGCACCCATCATGGAAGCATAGTAACGGTCTTTACAGGTAGGACGTCCACCACGCTGCATGTGACCCAGAATGGTTGCTCTGGTCTCAATACCTGTTGCAGCTTCGATTCTGCGGGCCATAGAGATAGAATGTCCGATACCCTCAGCATTAATAATCAGGTGATGCTTTTTGCCCTTTTTACGGTTTGCAATAATATTGTTAATAATCTCCTGCTCATTATAATCATACTTTTCCGGAATCAGAATATCTTCCGCGCCATTGGCCACACCGCACCATAATGCAATATAGCCTGCATGTCTGCCCATAACCTCAATAATAGAACATCTTTCATGAGAAGAGGAGGTATCTCGAATCTTGTCAATGGCATCCATTGCCGTATTAATCGCGGTGTCAAAACCGATGGTATATTCCGTAGAAGCAATATCCAAGTCGATAGTACCCGGAATACCAATGGTATTAATGCCCTGATGAGAAAGCTTCTGGGCACCTCTATAGGAACCGTCACCACCAATAACAATCATACCGTCAATGCCATACTTACGGCAAATCTCTGCACCTCTCTGCTGTCCTTCCAGTTCCTTGAATTCATTACATCTGGCAGTACCCAAAATCGTACCACCCTTCTGAATAATCTCAGATACGCTTCTGGAATTCATTTCTACGATTTCTTCATTTAAAAGACCATGATATCCTCTGTGGATACCCATCACCTTCACGCCTCTGGCAAGTCCCTTTCGAACGACTGCGCGGATTGCGGCATTCATGCCCGGAGCATCGCCGCCACTTGTTAATACGCCAATTGTTTTAATTTCCTTTGCCATATTTCATCCTTCTCTTTCTTTATAAGTCTGTATTATTAATATAATAATCGTTTTTCATATGTGAAATAAATAACAATTCCCTAGTAGTTTAATACTTTTTGGTCTGGATTGCAATGGTTTTATACCAGCTTTATATTGTTTTTACCAAATTTTTCGAATAATTTTTCTAAAAGCAGGTCATCCGCCTTTATATTGTATTCCTTTGGCAATATTTTTTTCTGCTTGGTCTCTGCAATGTATATTACAATCTGGTCGCGGCCTTCACTTTCCTGTAAAATAGGGAACAGCTCTGCACTGGCCTTGCTGTACTCTGCCATGGTGTCAAAACGAATCCAAAGCTTGCGGCCGATTTCATCAAAGGATACCATTTTTTCACAAATCAGCTTGCCGTTTTTATCATCTTCCAGAGACACACGTCCTCTTACAAACACCTTGGCATCCTCTACAAGCAGCTGGCTGTTGCGCTCATAATCCTTTGGAAATACTACTACCTCTACAGTACCATACAAATCTTCAATTTCCAAAAATGCCATTACTTTATCATTTTTGGTATACTTGACGGTTTTGCTGTTAATCATACCGCCAATGGTTTGTATGGAATCATCCTCTACATTGACCTTGCCGGTCTCCTCATCCAGTACAAAGTCTGCGGTGGTGGCTGTGATGTTATTTTTCCAGGTATTCAAGTAGCTTTCTAACGGATGGCCGCTGATGTAAATACCCAGCACCTCTTTTTCCATGGTGAGCATTTCTTCCTTGGTGTATTCGCCCACATCCGGCAGGGTGATTTCGTACTCTTCCTTGTCCTCTTCGCTGAGTAAATCCAGAAGAGACATCTGACCGGCAATATGATTTTTCTTGCCGCTGGCAAGTCTGTCCATAATCGGCACATATACGTACATAAACTGCTTGCGGGTGCCGCCCAGACAGTCTAACGCACCTGCCTTAATAAAATGCTCTATGGCACGCTTATTACAGTCACCGTTCTGCACTCTGGTCAGGAAATCCTGAATGGATTTGTACGGACCGTGCTCATCTCTTTCCTTACATATATACTCAATGGTCGGCCTGCCTACACTTTTGATCGCAAGCAGTGCATAACGGACTGCATTGCCGGACACACCGAATTCTTTGCTGCTGGTATTTACGTCCGGAGGCAAAATCTCAATCCCCATATTCCGGCAGCATACAATATACTCGGCAACCTTGCCCGGATTATCGATAACGCTGGTTAAAAGGGCTGCCATAAACTGCACCGGATAATAATATTTCAAATAAGCTGTCTGGTATGCTACCACTGCATAACAGGCCGCATGGGATTTGTTAAAAGCATATTTGGCAAAATCCATCATATTGTCGTAAATTTTACCTGCTACGCCTTCCTCAATACCGTTGGCCACACATCCCGGCACGCCTTCTTCGGCATTACCGTACACAAAGTTAGCACGTTCCTTCTCCATAACGGACTGCTTTTTCTTACTCATGGCACGGCGCACCAGGTCGCTTCTGCCCAAAGAATAGCCGCCCAGGTCACGCACAATCTGCATAACCTGCTCCTGGTACACGATACAGCCATAGGTCGGCGATAAAATCGGCTCCAGCTGCGGGCACAGATAGGTTACTTCCTCACCGCTGTTTTTGCCCTTTACATACTGTGGGATAAAATCCATCGGTCCCGGACGGTAAAGGGATACGCCGGCAATAATATCTTCCAGATTTTCCGGTCTCAATTCCTTCATAAAGCTCTTCATACCGGCACTTTCTAACTGGAATACGCCCTCCGTCTTGCCGGTTCCGATATAATTTAATACCGCCTTATCGTCATAATCAATGGCGCTCATATTCAAGGTTTCCCCGGTGCTCTCCCGAATCAGGTCCACGGCCTTTTGGATCACAGTCAGCGTTCGAAGACCCAAAAAGTCCATCTTCAAAAGCCCAGCTCTTCTAACGTAGTCATGGTAAACTGAGTGGTAATAGAACCGTCACTGCCTCTGGACAGCGGTACAAAATCATCCGCCTCACTCGGGCAGATTACCACACCGGCCGCATGCATGGAGGCATGTCTCGGAAGCCCCTCCAGTCGCTTACACATATCTATCAGGTAACGCACCTGCTCGTCGCTCTCGTATTGGGCGCGCAGCTCCGGATTCATCTTCAATGCACTGTCTAACGTAATATTTAATTCCTTCGGAATCTGCTTAGCCAGCGCGTCCGCATAGGCATAAGGCAGGTCCATAACACGGGCCACGTCCCTGATGACACCCTTGGCCTGCAGGGTACCGAAGGTCACAATCTGTACTACCTTCTCGGCGCCGTATTTTCTGCCTACATAATCAATAACCTCCTGGCGTCTTTCGAAGCAGAAGTCGATATCAATATCAGGCATGGATACACGCTCCGGATTTAAGAAACGCTCAAAAAGCAGGCTGTACCTGATCGGGTCAATATCTGTAATATGCAAACAATATGACACGATAGAACCGGCAGCAGAGCCTCGTCCCGGGCCTACTGCAATGCCGTTCTTTTTGGCATAATTGATAAAATCCCACACAATCAAAAAATAATCTACATAGCCCATGCGCTTGATAACGGAAAGCTCGTAGTCCAAGCGTTCTTTTAAGGTTTGTCCGGTATTGCCTGCAGGCTGATTTTCGTCCTCGCCGTAACGCTCATGAAGTCCTGTAAAGCACAAATGATTTAAATAGGTCCAAGGAGTAAAGCCCTCCGGCACTTCAAAGTGCGGCAATTTGGTTACACCAAATTCAATGTCTACATGACAGCGGTCCGCAATACGCTGGGTATTGTCCAAAGCCTCCGGCACATAGGAAAAAAGCTTACGCATTTCCTCTTCACTCTTCACATAGTACTGGCCGCCCTCGTAGCGCATTCTGTCCTCGTCAGCCAGCTTCTTGCCGGTCTGCAGACAGAGCAAAATATCGTGAGACTCCACATCCTCTGCATAGGTATAATGTACGTCATTGGTAGCCACTAACGGTATATTCAATTCTTTGCTCATACGAAAAAGCTGGTGATTTACCATACGCTGCTCCGGTATGCCGTGATCCTGTAATTCCAGAAAATAATTGCCGTCACCAAAGCAATCTCTGTATTTCAGCGCGCTCTTAATTGCTTCATCATAAAGCCCCTTGGCAATATAACGCTGAACCTCACCTGCCAGACAGGCGGAAAGCGCAATGATGCCTTCGTGATACTGATTCAGTACTTCCATATCTACACGGGGTTTGTAGTAATAGCCTTCTGTAAAACCCTTGGATACAATCTTCATGAGATTTTGGTAACCGGTATTGTTCTCTGCCAAAAGTACCAGATGATAATATCGGTCTTCTCCGCCGGTCAGTTCTTTGTCAAAGCGGGAATTAGGCGCTACATAGACCTCGCAGCCGATTACCGGCCGGATACCCACTTCTTTGCAGGCTCTGTAGAAGTCAATGACACCGTACATAACACCGTGGTCTGTAATGGCTGCACTGTTCATGCCCAGCTCTTTGACACGTTTGACGTATTCTTTTATTTTGTTGGAGCCATCCAAAAGGCTGTACTCCGTGTGCACATGCAAATGCGTAAATGCCATGGTGTTTTCTCCTATCAAAAATGCTGTCACTGCTGGTACCTATTTTCATTCCGCTCACGGAAAATATCTTTTCTTCCGAAAAAGCCGGCCAAGTCAGCTCCTAAAACCGCGAAGCCGTTACTTCACGGTTTTTACGGAGCAGTTGGCACAGATTTTTCTCCAGAAAAATATTTTCCGTGAGCGGAATTCAAATAAGGTGCCATCAATAACAGCATCTCTGTATCATCTTCTAAATTCTTAATCTTTTTTGTTTATACGTGTTTGAATAATTTTAGTTTAAATATGCTTTCAGTACGTCTACCTTGTCCAGCTTCTCCCATGGGAGGTTCAGGTCATTGCGACCGAAATGTCCGTATGCAGCTGTTGCTTTGTAAATAGGTCTGCGTAAGTCCAGCATCTTGATAATGCCGGCAGGTCTTAAGTCAAATTCCTTGCGGATAATTTCAACTAACTGCTCGTCAGACAGTACACCGGTACCGAAGGTGTCTACCATGATAGAGGTAGGACGTGCCACACCGATGGCATAAGACAACTGAATCTCACACTTTTTGGCAAGACCTGCTGCTACGATATTCTTAGCAACATATCTGGCTGCATATGCAGCGCTTCTGTCTACCTTGGTGCAGTCTTTACCGGAGAACGCACCGCCGCCGTGACGTGCATAGCCGCCATAGGTGTCTACGATAATCTTACGGCCGGTCAAACCGCTGTCACCGTGAGGTCCGCCGATTACGAAACGGCCTGTCGGATTGATATAAAATCTGGTGTCTGCATCGATTAATTCTGCAGGCAAAACTTCATCAAAAACATACTTCTTAATATCTGCGTGAATCTGTTCCTGTGTCACGTTCTCATCATGCTGGGTGGACAATACCACTGCTTCTAAACGTACCGGCTTGCCAGTCTCATCATACTGTACTGACACCTGGCTCTTGCCGTCAGGACGTAAATAAGGCAATGTGCCATCTTTACGAACCTCGGTAAGCTTCAGGGTAAGCTTGTGTGCCAGGGAAATAGGATATGGCATATATTCCTCGGTCTCGTCTGTCGCAAAACCAAACATCATGCCCTGATCACCTGCGCCGATAGCCTCCAGCTCTGCATCACTCATCTGATTTTCCTTCGCCTCTAAGGCCTTATCAACACCCATAGCGATATCCGGAGACTGCTGGTGTAATAATACCTTAACCTGGCAGGTATGGCCGTCAAATTTAAGTTCCGGCTTATCATAGCCAATCTCGCAAATCGTATCTCTGACAATCTGCTCTGTATCAATTTGTGCGGTGGTAGTAATCTCACCCATTACCAGACAAAAATCAGTAGTAACACAGGTCTCGCAAGCCACACGGCTCATCGGGTCCTGTGCCATAAGCGCATCTAAAACTGCATCAGAAACGGCATCGCAAATCTTATCCGGATGTCCTTCTGTCACAGACTCTGAAGTAAATAACAACTTTTCCATAATGTCCTCTCTTATATTCGTTTATACAACTCGTAATTTCGCTTTCTTTAATTCTTCCGGATTTGTAATCTTGCGGATATGACCGCCCAAAGAAACCAGTTTGCCCGGAAAATCCTCATATCCTCTCTCTACGTAATGAATCTGGTCAATAGTAGAAAATCCGTCTGCCGACAGGGCTGCAAGCACAAGTGCTGCCCCCGCACGAAGATCCGGTGCGCTCATGGCTGCACCTTCATATCTCTCTATACCTTCAATAATCGCAACATTGCCCTCTACGGTAACAACGCCGCCCATCTTTTT
>JAFTXF010000003.1 GCA_017461685.1 Lachnospiraceae bacterium | reverse complement strand
ACTTTTCAATGAGCATCTGAAGCTTTTTTATGGACAATCCTGCTGCCACCGGACTATTCTCAGAAATATTCTCTGATACAGGCTTGCCAAGCAAAGCCGCCACCCCCGATGCATGCGATACATCTTTGGAAGCCGTGCCTGCTACATCTAATTCACCGGAAGCAATCTGAGCATATTGCTGACAAAGTTCAAGCAAAAACCCTTATACTTCTTTAAAATATGCATCATATGCCTCTAGCGGAAACTGAGCAGCAGCACATTCCTTTATTCTTTCCAAGGACAATTCAAATCTTTCTGTCATTCTATTATAAATTTCCTTTTCTATTTTACCTTTTCAAAATAAGCCGGCAAACTACAACATCCCCAGGTACAAAATCCCTGCCATGGACAATAGTGCGACACCGTTTGTGGCCAGTCCAATCCAGCCCAGCAAATGATGCTGATAATGGTCATTGATACACAAAATCGATAAAACCAGTCCCAATACGGAAAAAACGCTGGCCAACAGCCCTGCAAAGGCATAGGAAATGCTTGCTTCCCCACCCTGCTTAAAGGTCAAATATAGCAGTAACAATACCGTAACCACACTGATGATGCCTAAAACAACACCAAAAACAGTAGGAAGCTTCGTCTCCTTTACAGAAAACTTTGATTTATTTTTCGGCCTTTTCGACCTCTTCGCCATACATACACCTCAAAAGGGCACCTCTAACAAGTTAGAGAATGCCCACATCCTTAGAACAATAATTTCTTGCGGTCAGTCAATAACTTGCTGCCGCTCACAATCAATAAAATACCGCTGGCAAGTCCAATCACAATGCTGACAACACCCAAAGAAATACCTAATGCACCTGTCCAGGTCATGGTTTTGTGAACTTTTTCTTCCATGATAAATACCTCGTCCTTAAAATCTCGTTACATACTTCGTCCTAACCCCGGTTGCAGGAATCCGATTTCCTTTTGAATCCCAAAAATCCGGCTTAAGCCTTAAATTTCATCATTTCAAATATGTTCTTATTTCTTGCAGCCGTACTGTGCATAATAAGCATCGATGCTGGCCTTCATGGCGTCATCAATAATAACTTCCCCTTTATACGGTCTATTATGCAAATATTCTGTAACTTCTGCCATATCTACGATCGCATTAGCATCAAAACCGTACTTCTCTTTGATCTCTTCCAATGCACTCTTCTCGCCGCCAAGGCCTACTTCCATACGATTTAAGGAAACCATCAAACCGATAATCTCTACATTTGCTGCGCCTCGTACCTTCGGAACAGTCTCCTCCATGGATTTGCCGGAGGTAGTTACGTCTTCAATCATAACTACTCTGTCACCGTCCTGCAGCTTGCTGCCAAGGAAGCTTCCTTTATCTGCGCCGTGGTCCTTTTCTTCCTTACGGTCAGAGCAGTAACGAACCTCTTTACCATATAACTCACTGTACGCGATTGCAGTCACAACACTGATCGGAATACCCTTATAAGCCGGTCCGAATAATACATCGAAATCATCTCCGTACTTGTCATGAATCGCCTTTGCATAATATTCACCGAGCTTCTTCAACTGGGAGCCGGTCACATAACCGCCTGCGTTCATGAAAAACGGGCTCTTTCTGCCGCTCTTTAATGTAAAATCGCCGAATTTAAGTACTCGGCAGTCAACCATGAATTCTATGAATTCTTTCTTGTACTGTTCCATATTATGACCTCCGTTTTTAGGTAAATTAATCCATATTTGGTATTATTGTAGCATATTCGCAAAGGGGTTGCAAGTACACTTTTCTTTATATTGCTGTGTGGTTGTTATGGTTACTATGATACCTCAGCCAAACGGACCTATCTATCACCTCCGCTTTCATCAACTGATAGTCACCCGCCACTTCATCATAAAATAAGGGCTTATCACCTTTTTCTCCAAGTACCGGTGCCTGTACCAGACTAAGCTCATCTATTACATCCGCCCCGGCAAACGCACCATTCAAGATACTTCCACCCTCCAGAAGAAACTTTGTCCCAATACAATTATGCCACAATTTATACAGTGCCAGTTCTACATCAATCTCTTTCTCCCCGGCAAACACATAGGAAACTCCTATGCTACGCAGATACGCCAGATAAGCATCCTCCACATCTTCGCTCAGCACTTCCACAATGTGGGCATTATCGTATCCCGGATCCTCGTCATGAATAACAGCATCCTTCCAGCCCAACTTTCCATGAGTATCAAAAGCAACCGCATAAAACTCGGTATCATAGGTCGCAATATAATCTTCACGCTCCATCTTCTGCCCCTGAAAAGCAGTCAAATCAGGATACCAGCCGCCTGTAAAACTACTCTCCATAGTAAAGCGGCCACAAATGAAACCATCCGCCCCAAATTCTCTATGTATCTTGTAGTATTGCTCCGCTGCCTTTAGCCCGGCTTCTGATTCTAAAAACTTTCCTGTCACTTTACCGTCAATGGATGTGACCATGTGACAGATAATATATGGTCTGTTCATTTTTCGATGTACTCCTTTCATCATACTCTATCATAGGCGTTTGCGAAACTCGGTGGCTGCCGGCGGAAGTGATATATATTCTGTCTCGGGGACACTCCCGCTCCGTGAAAAGCTGCAGCGCGCATTGAACACTTAGCAAGCACGTAGTGCGAGCTT
>JAFTXF010000036.1 GCA_017461685.1 Lachnospiraceae bacterium | reverse complement strand
GGAATATATATTACTTCCGCCGGCAGCCACCGAGTTTCATAAACTTCTATCTCCTTTATTTTACTCCTCAATATGCTCCAGTCCCTGACTTAAAATAGATTTGATATGGTCATCTGCCAGAGAATAAAATACTGTCTTACCGTCTCTGCGGCTTCGCACCAAATCCATCTGCTTCAGGGTCCTAAGCTGGTGCGATATGGCCGATTGACTGATACCCAGGGTATTCGCCAAATCACATACGCACATCTCATGCACCAAAAGCACATAAAGCATCTTAATTCTGGTAGAATCCGCAAAAACCTTAAAAAAATCTGCAAGGTCATATAGCTTATCCTCCTCCGGCATATGACGCTTCACATCTTCCACCATATCCTCATGTACATGCAGATATTCACACACATCAATACGTTCTCTTTCCATGCACGTCGCGCCTCCTTTCTGCAACTCACATCGACCATTCATATGAATAGCTGTTCATATGTTCATATTATCACTTTTATGGAAATTGTCAACATATTATCCCAAATCACCGACCGGCAATATTGCCAAAAATATTCCACTATTTTTGTTAAACATTTTATGTGACAAATTGGCTTCCTTATGCCTAAAGGTAATAGAGGGACAAATAACCTCTGCAGCCAAAGCCACACGGGTTCTAAAGCAGGCTTTCGCTGTCAGAACCTATCTATTACACATCTACATGCATTGCGGCGCAGCCTGACAAAAGGTGCTTTGGGGCAGGCACTGTTTGGTTTGCCCGCTTTGCAGCATGTCTTGGCTTCTACAGAATATTTAATTTGTACTTTTTTTCGCAAAAGTATTTACATATTTTGCTTTTTTCTTTATACTCATAACAGAGTTAGGCACTTGTGAAACTTGGTGGCCGACTGTCAGAGCAATATATGTTCTGGCTGAATGGCCTCGAAACTCGCCAGTCCTTAGCGAAAGAAGGCTGAAAGCCGCACTTGAGCTTAGTACTGCTGCAGAGTTTCATGGAGCGGAAGCGTCCATGAAGCAGAACATATATTGCTCCGACAGTCAGCCACCAAGTTTCGCAAACGCCCGAATAACAGAGTACAAGAAAGGAGTGAGGAAAGTGAGTGAGACTATGGGAATGACGGATAAGCAGTTTAATGCTTTTATTCGATTTATTCATGAGAATTTGTTAGATGCTATGAGCGAATCCGATAACGCAAAGCATTACGCTAAACTTCAAAAAATTATAGATAACCTTCAGAATATTTTAGAGGATTAGTAACCGAATTATGAAACACATATACAAAAGATAACGGGTGTAAAGTCCATTGAATGCACAAGGACCTTACACCCTAATATATTACTTATTTTCTGTCATTTGATCGCACCGGCATCATCGCCTTCAGACTCTTATACAAGCTGTAGCGCATGTATTCCTGCCCTTCTAAATCCTTCCATACAAAGGTTCCATCTTCAAAAGTCATATAGCTATGCCTGCTGCCTTCCTTGGGAATGGCAACAGAACCCGGATTCAGATAGCGAAACGTGTCCGTCTCCACATTGGCCGGCACATGGGTATGTCCGTGCAGCAAAATATCACCCTTTTGCAGCTTCGGCGGATTGTCCAGATTATACACATGGCCATGGGTAGCCATAATCAGTGTCCTGCCTTCTGACAGCATACAATAATCGGCCATGATCGGGAAATCCAGCACCATCTGGTCCACCTCTGCCTCGCAGTTGCCCCGCACGCAGAGAATAACATCCTTATAAGCATTTAATAGCTCAATAACCTTCTTCGGCGCATAGCCCTCCGGCAAATCATTGCGGGGCCCATGATAAAGCAAATCTCCCAAAAGAAGTAAGCGGTCCGCTTTTTCTTCCGTGAAGCACTTCAAAAGCTTCTCACAGTAATATGCACTTCCATGAATATCCGAAGCAATCATATACTTCATGCTGTTTTCTCCTTCGTTAAAGCCTACATCTTCTCCGGAGCACTAAAGCCCAGTACATCGATAGCAGCCTCTAATACGCCCTTCGTCAGCACTAACAATGCAATCCAGCCGGCTTTCTTTTCTGCATCTTCTTCTGCCAAAATCTTGGTCTCATGATAGAATTTATTAAATGCATTGGCCAAATCATAAATGTACGCACAAACCTTGTGCGGTGCTGTTTCTTCGCATGCACTTTCCATCATGGCATTAAACTTGGCAATCTCTAACATCAACGCCTTCTCGCTGGCATTCTGTGCGTTTCTTATCGCTATGTCTGCAAGACTGCCGCCCTGCTCTGTGTATTTGCCCAGGATAGATTTAATACGGACAATGGTGTATAAAATATACGGGCCTGTGTCACCCTCAAAAGAAGTAAAGCGGTCAATATCAAAAATATAATCCTTGCTGGCCTGATTGGACAAATCGCCATACTTAATAGCGGACAGACCTACTATAGCAGCAGTCTCTCGGGCCTCTTCTTCGCCCACTTCACGGCCGCTGATAATCTTTTGGTACATTTCCTCATTAATCTCACTAATGAGTCTCTCGAGACGCATAACGCCGCCCTCACGGGTTTTGTAAGGCTTGCCGTCTTTACCATTCATAGTACCGAACCCTACAAACTTCAGGCTCATATGCTCGGGAGCAATGCCGGTCTTGCGTGCACAACGGAATACCTGGTCAAAGTGCAGCTCCTGGCGCTTGTCTACTACATAAATAATATCATCCGGATGATACTCCTCCACACGCTCCTTAATCGTGGCAATATCTGTGGTGGTGTATAATGCCGCACCGTCAGACTTTAAAATCATACAAGGCGGAACTTCCTTGGTATCGGTATCCAGCTTTACATCTACTACAAGAGCTCCTTCGCTCTCGTAAGCATAGCCTCCGCGCTTCATCTCCTCTGCCATAACCGGAATGGTATCCTGTACGTCAGACTCGCCTTTCCAAAGGTCAAATTCTACATTTAAATTGCCATAGTTTTTCTTTAAGTCTGCAACAGAAACTGCCATAATATGCTTCCAGAGAACACGGTAGCCCGGTTTGCCGTTCTGCAGTGCCTTGGTAGCTTCCATAGCGCGGTTTTTGAATTCCTCATCTACCTTGGACTTGCCGCTGGCTGTAGGATAAATTTCCTCCAACTCAGAAATGGTAAATGGTGCTTCTAAAGG
>JAFTXF010000035.1 GCA_017461685.1 Lachnospiraceae bacterium | reverse complement strand
GAAAGAAGGCTGAAAGCCGCACTTGAGCTTAGTACTGCTGCAGAGTTTCATGGAACGGGAGTGTCCCTGAAGCAGAATATATATTGCTCCGGCCGGCAATCACCGAGTCTCGCAAACGCGTGTTTTTATTCCCTTTTTTAAAGTACTTTAGATAAAAATTCCTTCAATCTCGGATTCTGCGGATTCCCAAAGAATTCCTTCGGTTCTCCGCTCTCCAAAATCTGCCCTCCGTCGATGAAAAGCATCTTATTGGCTACCTCTCTTGCAAAGCCCATTTCATGGGTTACCACAATCATGGTCATGCCTTCCCGGGCCAAATCCTTCATCAGGTCCAATACCTCGCCAACCATCTCCGGATCCAGCGCACTGGTAGGCTCATCAAACAGAATCACCTCCGGATTCATGGCCAGGGCACGCACGATAGCCACTCGCTGCTTCTGCCCGCCGGAAAGCGTAGACGGATATACATCTGCCTTCTCCTCCAGGCCGATTCTCTTCAGCAGCTTCATTGCCTGTCTGTAAGCCTTTTCTTTTATTTCTTTTTTGGTTGTTGTAATCGGAACAAGTTCCTTTTGGTCCGCTGCCGCCTTGAACAGGTTGGTAAACTGCCTCCGGGCATTCTGCCTTTTCGCCTGTTTCAGTTCCTCGCACTGTACAAACACGGGAGCAAACATAATATTTTGAATAACTGTCTTATTGTTAAATAAGTTAAAATGCTGGAACACCATGCCCATCTTTCTGCGGTGCTTATTGATGTCCACCTTAAAATCGGTCAGGTCCTCTCCGTTAAAGATAATGGAACCGCCGGTCGGGTCCTCCATACAATTTAAGCAACGCAGGAAAGTACTTTTACCGGAACCTGACGGACCGATTACGCACATAATATCGCCTTTTTCAATCTTTACGCTGATTCCGTTTAAAACCTTTAAATCACCGAATTGCTTTTGCAGATTAATTACGTCTATCACTCTTTCTCAGGCTCCTTTCCATAATCTTAATACCTGCACTGATAATCAGTACCAATACAATATAAATAAGCGCCATTACCAGATAAGGAACCATAAACTCATAGCTGTTGGTACCAATCTGATTAAATGCCACATAGAGGTCCGCAGCACCTACAAAGCTTACTACAGAGGTTTCCTTAATCAGGGCAATAAATTCGTTGCCCAGAGTCGGCAGGATATTCTTGACAGCCTGAGGAATAACAATGCGCAGCATGGTGGTCCAATAGCCCAGACCTACTGCACGTCCTGCCTCCATCTGTCCTGCATCTACGGACAGGATACCGCTTCGCATAATCTCGGAAATATATGCTGCGGAATTTAGACCAAATACCAGAATGGACACCTGAACGCCTGATATCCTGAGCCCCAGGAGCGGCAGCATAACATAGTAGAATACCAACAGCTGCACTACAATCGGTGTACCGCGGAATAATGCAACATAAAAACCGCAAATTCCGTTTAATATCCTCGGAAGGCGCTTATACTTCGGTATCACCCTGACTGCAGCTATTACGGTACCGATCAAGATACCGATGAGTAAACCCATCACCGCGATCAGAATTGTATTCTGGAGTCCTTCAATTACTGTCACATACCCATTCTTATCAATAAAAACTTCTAAAAACCTATCTACCTTACGGCCAAAATCACCCATAAAAACCTCAATATATAAATGTAATAAAACACAGCCTTAATAAACAAGCTCTTAAGACTGTGTTCTATGGAAGCTAATTCTAAAAGCTGATTACAATAACTGATTATAAGAGCTGATTGTAAAAGCTGATTATCAGAGCTGATTATCAGAACTACTTATAAGAGCTAAATATAAGAGCTATTCAAAAAGCTATTACTGTACCGCATTAATTGCCTCTGTAATGCAAGCAGCCGGAGCAGAATCGATGATTACATAATCAAGATTGCCATTTAATAAATCCTGCACTGCCAAAGAACCGTTCTTGTAGCCTACACATTCCATAGCAAAGCCTGTAAAGCCCCACTCTTCGTCACCTTCACAGTAAATCTGACCTGTAGTACCGGTCTGTACGCCAACCTTGGTCTTGGTATCCTTCTGATTAAAAATAGCCTCTACAGAAGCAGCGTCTGTACACTTGTCAAATTCTGTATTATCAGCGGTAACGATAAGCTTCTGAGAAGCTTTGTAGTAAGAATCTGTAAAATTCACATATTCCTTACGATCTTCGCTGATAGTCAGACCTGCCATAGCAATGTCACACTTCTGCTGACCTACTGCCAGACAAACAGCATCAAAATCCATATGCTGGATAACCAGTTCCTTGCCCAAATACTTAGCAAGTAAAGCTGCGATTTCCATGTCGATACCTAAGTAATTGTCACCATCTTTGTATTCGAAAGGCTCAAATGCTGCATTGGTAGCAACTACCAGCTGATCTTTGCTTGGGTCTTCCTTAGCAGATACAACTGCTTCCGGTGTGCCGTCACCAAAGTATTTATTGCAGATTTCATCCAAGGTACCATCTGCCTTAATCTGTGCAATAAACTCATTGGTCTTCTCTAACAGCTCAGGCTGTGTCTTGTCAACACCAAACGCATAATCTTCGTTGGTAAGTTCAATCTCGATAACCTTGGCTGTCTTGGCTTCAGCACCACAGCCGGTCAGAGAAGCCAGTGCCATAATCATTGCTATACCGATAGCTAATAATTTCTTCATACTAATATCCTCCTCGTATGCATAATCCTATGTATATATTGTATGTATAAATACCCAATATACTTGCATAATATACCACTTTCAAATAGAAAATGCAATATATTTATTGAATTATTTTGCAATTTGAAGATCCTCTCTGCAAAACTTTTTGGAATTCTCTCTGCGCAACTTTTCGGAATTCTTTCTGCAAAACAATTCATTGCATTTCACACATTAAACTGATATACTATAATAAAATATATCACACATGACAAAGGAGGAATTCTTCATATGTATAAAACAGGCAGTCAACTAAAGAGGCAGGCCAGAGAGGCCCTTTCCGGTAAATGGGGGACAGCTGTACTGATGGCGCTCCTCATCTCAGCAGTTTCTGTTGTTTTTAGTTATAGTACCAGTGAAAATGTTTCCATCAGCTTCGGTTCCCTTATCGGCACTATATTATCTATTTTTCTTACCGTAGGTATTTCCAGCTTTATGTTAAAGATCTGCTGCGGTCAGAAAGACCAGGCTACTTTTGCAGATATTATTTACGGTTTTCAGTGCCATCCGGGCAAGGCTCTTTTACTCTATCTGCTAAGCATACTGTATTTAGTGCCGGGAACACTGATTTACGCGCTGCTTATCTTCGTCCTGACCCTTTCGGTTTTTGCAGGCGGCGGTATGTCTTTATACACCTTTTTATATACGGATGCTTACATCGATCCGAGCACAGCAGGCCTTTTCGTCATCATCTTCTTCTTACTGACTGTTGCCTATGCGATTTATGCTGCTTATATTAGTTTGACATACAGTATGGTTTACTATGTACTTTTGGATTATCCTGACCTGCCGGTTAACGAGATTTGGAAGCGTTCCAGACTGTTGATGAAGGGTAATCGCATGCGTCTGTTTGGTATCGAGCTCAGCTTTATCGGCTGGATGTTCCTGTGCATATTTACAGCGGGCATCGGTTTCCTCTGGCTCAGTCCGTATATGCAGGCCACCCAGGCAGCCTTCTATTTGGATCTGGTACAGCAGCATTCTCTGCGGTACAACGCTGCCGGCATGTCCGGTCAGACTGTTATCGGTACCGGAGCTGGTGTAAATAACACTCCAAATAGTGCACAGAATCCTTATATGGGGGATGCTGCACAGACTCCACAGGCAGACCCGGGCCAGACCGGTCAAGAGGCCGTCCCACGCGATTACAGCGGCATTGATACGAACAC
The DNA here is from genome assembly GCA_017461685.1 of Lachnospiraceae bacterium. Taxonomy (GTDB): domain Bacteria; phylum Bacillota; class Clostridia; order Lachnospirales; family Lachnospiraceae; genus RGIG6307. The sequence goes on along the minus strand of JAFTXF010000035.1, from coordinate 6,082 downwards.
TTTTAAATAAGCATACAAAGAAAGGAGGCCGGGGTTATTCGCCCTGGTCTCCTTTGTGTTTTATGTTACTAGTACATCGGTTACGAAACAACTGAACCGATATACTAGATGATGCAATTATTTACATTCTTCGTTTCACAATTTGCAGTTCGTATCCGAGTACCGACAGCATATTACAAAATAATTTTAAAGAAGGGCTGTTCTCCTTCTGTTCAATCCTGGAAATAACCTGCTGCCTATTGCCAATCAACGCAGCCATCTGACTCTGCGTTACATGATTCTGTTTTCGCAAACTTATCATTTCTCCAATTAAACGATACTCTTCACGACTATCCTGCCAAGCTTTGTTAAACTCTACAGATTCTTGACATTTTATATTTATTTCTTCCTTCACATTAATTGCTTGAAACGACACGATGATACCTCCCTAAATAAACTTCTTGCCTAATATACGTCCCAGTTCTCCGGCTCTCTCCATGCATTCAAGTACAGCCAAGCCATCCACCTGCTCTTCTATCGTCAGAGAATTTATATAATCCATAATGGAATCTTTGCCTGACTTCGTACGGTATGTATGTATTATCATTTCTCCTCATTTCCTAAAATACACGTACATTATACAACTTATACGTTGTAAATGCAATGTATTTTATATCGAGAAATAATTTTATCATATTTCATAAAAAAAAGTGGACGACATGTCGTCAGTTTAGTATCACTGAATTTTTTATACAAATTTGTTACCTATAAGTCACTAACATAATCAAAAAAAGACCAAAGCATTATTCGCCCTGGTCTCCTTTTATACTCTGTGATTTCAAATATGCATTGATGAACGGGTCGATGCTTCCGTCCAGTACCGCGTCTACATTGCCACTCTCTTCATTGGTCCGGTGGTCTTTGACCATGGTATAAGGCTGCAATACATAAGAACGGATCTGATTACCCCAGCCGATTTCCTTCACCTCGCCGCGGATGTCGGAAAGCTTCTCCGCATTGCTCTCCTGCTTCAGCATATACAGCTTGGCTTTTAACATCTGCATAGCCTTATCTTTATTCTGATGCTGACTTCGTTCATTCTGACACTGTACCACGATTCCTGTCGGTAAGTGGGTGATACGAATAGCAGAAGAGGTCTTATTGATATGCTGACCGCCGGCACCGCTGCTTCGGTAGGTGTCAATACGCAAATCATCCATATTAATCTCTACATCCACGTCCTCTTCAATCTCCGGCATAACATCCAAAGATACAAAGGAAGTCTGCCGCTTGCCCTGGGCATTGAACGGAGAAATACGCACCAGTCTGTGCACGCCCTTTTCGCTCTTTAAGTAACCGTAAGCATTCTCTCCATTTACCTGCCAGGTCACGGATTTGATACCGGCCTCATCACCGTCCAGATAATCCAGCACCTCTATGCTGAAGCCCTTGCGCTCAGCCCAGCGGGTGTACATACGGTACAGCATACTGGCCCAATCGCAGCTCTCGGTACCGCCGGCACCGGCATTCAGCTTCAAAATAGCGTTATTCCGGTCATATTCGCCTGACAAAAGGGTACTGATACGTACCTCTTCCAGCTTAGTGATAAAGGACTCCATCTCTTCTTCAATCTCCGGAATCAGACTTTCATCCTCTTCTTCATAGCCCATTTCTATGAGGGTGTAAATATCGTCCTTCTGACCGTACAGACCCTGAATCAGGCTCACGGTATCCTTTAAATTTTTTAATTCCTTCATACGTTTATTGGAGTAGTCCGGGTCATCCCAAAATCCGGGAGCTTCCATCTCCATCTCCAACTCTTCAATACGCTTGGTCTTACTTTCCAGGTCAAGAGATGCCTTCACCTCTGCGAGCGGCTCCTCACAGGCAGCTAACTGCTGCTTCATCTGATCTAATTCAACCATATATCCTCCACACTCTATTCAAAGCATTGCGCCGGAGTAAGCTGCTATACAGACTCACTTCAGCGCATCCTGTACATCCATCATTTACGGCCGCAGCACTGCTTGTATTTCTTGCCGGAACCGCATGGACATGGGTCATTCGGATAAATACGTGCTTCCTTCTTAACCGGCTTACGTGCTAAGGTATCGTCCTTATTGGTACCGGTAACCTTGGCTACCTGCTCACGCTCTACCTTCTGCTCAATCTTTACTCTGTAAAGAATACGTACAGTATCCTCTTTGATATTGGCAGTCATGGCATCAAACATGTCATAGCCGTTCATCTTGTACTCTACCAACGGGTCACGCTGACCGTAAGAAGCCAGTCCTGCACCCTGACGCAGCTGGTCCATATCGTCGATGTGGTCCATCCACTTGCGGTCGATTACCTTTAACAAAATAACACGCTCGATTTCTCGCATATTCTCTGCTTCCGGGAACTCTGCTTCCTTGGCCTCGTAAAGCTTCACAGCCTCTTCCTTTAACTGCTGCTTTAAGCTATTCTTCTTGGCCTTCTGAATTCTCTCCGCAGTAATCGGCTCTAACGGCACGATTGGCAGTAGGATAGAATTAAGTTCCTGTAAATCCCACTCTTCCGGATCTGCATCGTCACCAATAACCGTGTCTACGGAATTGTCCACAATATCCTGTACCATCTTGAGAATGGAATCGCGCATGCTCTCCCCATTCAAAACACGGAGACGCTCGTCATAAATAATCTCGCGCTGCTCATTCATAACGCCGTCGTATTCTAATAAATTCTTACGCACGCCGTAGTTATTGGTCTCGATCTTCTTCTGTGCATTCTCGATAGCCTTGGTCAGGGAGCTGTGCTCAATTTCCTGATTCTCCGGAATACCCAAAGCGTTAAACATACCAATCAGGCGCTCAGAACCAAACAAACGCATCAAATCATCCTGTAATGAAATAAAGAACTGGGACTCACCCGGGTCACCCTGACGTCCGGAACGTCCGCGCAGCTGATTATCAATACGTCTGGATTCGTGACGCTCTGTACCGATAATACGTAAACCGCCGGCAGCCTTTGCTTCCTCATCCAGCTTAATATCGGTACCACGGCCTGCCATATTGGTAGCAATGGTAACGGCACCGTGAATACCTGCATCTGCAACGATTTCCGCTTCCATCTCATGGAACTTGGCATTTAAAACCTTGTGCGGAATGCCTTCCTTACGAAGCAGCATACTGATTTCCTCACTGGCTTCAATGGTAATGGTACCAACCAGTACCGGCTGCTTTCTGGCATAGGCTTCCTTTACAGACTGAACGATAGCATAGAGCTTCTCTTTTCTGGTCTTGTACACGCTGTCCTGCTTGTCAATACGGGCTACCGGACGATTGGTCGGAATCTCCACAACGTCCATGCCGTAAATATCACGGAATTCCTTTTCTTCTGTCAAGGCAGTACCGGTCATACCACTCTTTTTCTCGAATTTATTAAAGAAGTTCTGGAAGGTGATGGTAGCGAGGGTCTTACTCTCACGTTTTACCTTTACCTTCTCCTTGGCTTCAATCGCCTGGTGTAAACCGTCAGAATATCTGCGGCCCGGCATAATACGGCCGGTAAACTCATCTACGATAAGCACCTGGTCATCCTTTACCACATAATCCTGATCACGGAACATCAGGTTGTGAGCACGAAGTGCCAGGATAATATTGTGCTGAATCTCTAAATTCTCAGGGTCCGCGTAATTCTCAATCTGGAAGAAGCGCTCTACCTTGGCCATACCTTCTGCTGTCAGATTGACAATCTTGTCCTTCTCATTGACTGTAAAGTCGCCGGTTTCTTCCTGCTCAATACCCATAATGGCATCCATCTTACTCAGGGCAGCCACATCCTTACCGCGCTTCATCTGACGGGCCAAAATATCGCAGGCCTCATAAAGCTTGGTAGACTTGCCGCTCTGGCCGGAAATAATAAGCGGCGTACGTGCTTCATCGATTAATACAGAGTCCACCTCATCGATGATGGCATAGTGAAGCTCACGAAGCACCAGCTGATCCTTATAAATAACCATATTGTCACGCAGGTAATCAAAACCCAGTTCGTTATTGGTAACATAGGTGATGTCGCAATTGTACTGCTCACGTCTCTCCTCAGGCTTCATGTCATTTAAAACACAGCCTACAGTGAGACCTAAAAATCTATGCACCTGTCCCATCCACTCAGCGTCACGCTTTGCAAGGTAATCATTGACCGTAACCACATGTACACCCTTGCCCTCTAAGGCATTCAGATATGCCGGTAAAATCGCAGTCTGGGTCTTACCTTCACCGGTACGCATCTCTGCAATACGGCCCTGATGCAATACAATACCACCCATTAACTGTACACGGTAATGCTCTGTATTTAATACACGTCTGGCTGCTTCTCTGGCTGTCGCAAAAGCCTCCGGAAGCAAATCATCCAAAGTCTCACCAGTCTTAAAACGTGCCTTATATTCTGCTGTCTTGCCCCGCAGCTCTTCATCGGAAAGTGACATCATGGTATCACGCAGTGCCTCAATACGGTCTACCAAAGGCATGATACGCTTCAACTCTCTCTGGCTATGAGTACCAAACAATTTATCTGCTAATTTCATGCGAAAAATTCTCCTTTTCATTCATTTGCACACAGATTCATTTTATTTTATCATATTTTCAGGAAGAGTTCAACTTTTAACTATAAAGGAATGTATAAGAAATTGTAAAAATTTAGTTAACATTTCGACAAAATGCACCTTTTGTACTGAAACAAAGGGTGCATCTATCTGTTATTATACTATTTATTTTCTTTCTGGTACGCCAGCCTTTCATCGCCATCTTCTAAATGAATAATACCGCAATATACAAATCCGTTCTTTTTGAGAGTGTTCTGCATGACAATATTATCCCGGTGGGTATCAATCTTTAAATTGCCGCACTGTTCAAAGGCCCAATTCAAGCAAAATGAACCGGCTCCCTTCACCGTACCTGCGGAAGCAATGCGGTGCACTACCCCATACGGAGCGTCATTAGCCCATGCCCCATCATATATAATCTCATAGGTAGGGTCATTGCCATTCTTATAAAAAAATACTGCTGCAATCTCGCCATCCGCTACACAAACATAACTATTGCCCTGCTCAATATCCCTCACAACTGCTTCTCTGGCAGGCTTGGTAGTTCCCCACTGAGACACATTGCCATGGGCTGCCATAAACTGTCTGGCTCTGGCGTAAATTGCCATCACCCGGTCTAATTCATCCATCCTGGTTCTTCTGATTTCCATATCCGGGACTTCCTCTTTATACATGTTCAAATCCAATAATCAGGCCGCCCTTTTCTGCATAGAAGCTACACAGACCGTAGGTTACATCCAAAATAATCTTTGCCTTCGGAAACTCTTCTAAAAGAGCCTGTTTTAAGTTCTCGGCACCTGCCTTATTGCAACAATGGTCAATCAATACCCTGCCACCCTTGTAGCCGGTCTTTTTCATATTTTCCACCAGCTTCAAAATAGCCTTTTTATCACCACGTACCTTATCTGTAGGGTTCAATACCCCCTTAGGTGCATCACCGATAATACGAATATTTAACATACCCACAACTGCCGCAACAGCCGGATTAATGCGACCGTTATTGGCCAGATTTCTGACGGACTGCAGTGCAAACGCAATGGCTGTATGTTTTTTGTATTCGGCAACCTCTTTGCAGATTGAATCAAAATCCTTTCCTGCCAAAATCAGTTCCTTCATCTTCTCGATGTGGAGTTTCATCTCAGGTCCTGTAGAACGGCTGTCAAAAACAAATACCTTTCTGCCCGGATGTTCTTCCTCGTATTGCTGCTTTGCCGTCATTGCTGCATTAAAGCTGCCGGACAATTTACTGGTAATGGTAATGCAATACACCTCGTCTGCATCGCCAAATGCTTCCAACCACTCTCCCACACCCGGACATGCCGTGCCGGAACGGCCTTTATAAGCAGCCAACTCCTGCACCATCTGCTGCACATCCAGTTCCATATTGTCCCTATACTCTTTGACGTTTGTGGATATGATCATATCTGTAGACACAAAATCGATGCCCTCCAGAGTATACATATTTGCAGATGAATCTGATACTATTCGCTTTTTCATACTTTAATGTCCTCGCTTGAT
>JAFTXF010000034.1 GCA_017461685.1 Lachnospiraceae bacterium | reverse complement strand
GACTACGTTTATACTGTTCTTTTTGGGGTGCTATGTGCGTGCTTTGGAAGGGCAGGAGAAGACGTTGCCGGGTATTTCCCTGTGGATATGGCCGTTAGGCCTTATGGCAGGCTGGAGCAATGAAAATATGGGACCTGCGGTGTGGCTGCTTAGCCTGGGAATTATGGTGTTTTTGTGGAGAAAAGAGCGCAAGTGGAGCTGGTGGATGCTTTGGGGCAATCTCACCTGTCTGGCAGGTAGCTGTCTGGTGATTCTGGCTCCGGGCAATTTTGTGCGTTCTGCCGAGACCGCCAGTGACAAAGGGCTTTTGTGGCGTATATTCCTAAGATGCTACGCAGAGAGCAAGGCCTTTATGGAGTATTTGTCGCCTACTTTGCTGGTGCTTGCTTTTGTGATGTGTCTATATGTGGGCGTTTGCGGTTATAAACTTACGAGAGCACATATCGTGTATTTGTTGGGAGCGCTGCTTTCCTGGGGAGCAATGATTTTGTCACCCCATTATCCGGACAGGGCTACCTTCGGTACTATGGTATTTTTAATATGTGTGATTATTTCCATGGCAAAGGAAATAGTAAAGGAACGGCCGAAGTTAACAGTCTGGCTGGTGCTTGCAGGTTCGGTTATCTGGCTGAGAGGAATGTTCTTTCTGCTGGAATACACTTGCAGGATATGGGGCTGGTTACAATAATAGAAGGGACAAAAGAGGATGAAGGATATTTTGATTGTTGGCATTGCAGGCGGCAGTGCATCCGGTAAGACGACTGTTGTGAATAAGATAAAGGAATTTTTCGGAGACCATATTACGGTGATCGGTCATGATAATTATTATAAGGCTCACGACGATATGACATATGAAGAGCGCACCCTGTTAAATTATGATCATCCCAATGCCTTTGATACAGAGAGGATGATTGCAGATGTGAGAAGACTGAAAGCCGGCGAAACCGTGGAAATTCCGGTCTATGATTACGGCGCTCACAACCGTTCTGACCGTACGATTACCGTTACACCGCAAAGAGTGGTTGTATTAGAGGGTATTTTGCTTTTATATGATGCGGAATTAAGAGATTTGATGGATGTAAAGGTTTTCGTAGATGCCCCGGCAGATGAACGTCTGGTACGCCGCATTAAGCGTGATATGGCAGAGCGTGAGCGTTCCCTGCAATCAGTACTCAGCCAGTATCAGGACACAGTACGGCCGATGCATGAGCAGTTTGTGGAGCCAACCAAGGCATATGCAGACGTAATTATTCCACGCGGCGGGGAAAATCACGTAGGTATCGGCATTCTGAAAAGCTTTTTGGAGCAGAAATTAAAAGAGCGCACAGAGTACTGAAAGGATAAACAGGCAATGTCAAAAAGGCTATAATCCGGATGTATCAGGAGATAAAGAATGGCGAAGTTATATTTTAAATACGGTGCCATGGGCAGCTCCAAGTCTGCACAGGCGCTGATTACAAAGTTTAATTATGAGGAGCGTGGCATGCAGGTCTGGCTTTTAAAGCCTGCTACGGACAATCGGGACGGTGTGGAGGTGATTAAATCACGCATCGGTCTGGAAGCAGTGGCAGATTCTTTGAAAGAGGCAGATTCCGTCATGGAGCGCTTCGGGAAGAAGGGAAAGGTTGATGTTATTATCGTAGATGAGTGCCAGTTTTTTACACCGGCACAGATTGATGAATTGAGATATATCGTGGATAATTATCATATTCCTGTGCTTTGCTTCGGCTTACGTACGGACTTTATGACCAGATTGTTTCCGGGTTCGCTCAGGCTTTTTGAAGTGGCAGACTCCATTTCTGAGATTAAGACTATATGCAGCTGCGGCAGCAAGGCGATTGTCAATGCCCGTATTGACAACGAAGGCCGGGTAGTGAGCCGGGGCGAGCAGGTGTTCATCGGCGGTAACGAGAGCTATGTGGCCATGTGCCACAGATGCTGGAAAAAGGCACTGCAGGAACGGAATACAGTGAAATAACAACAATAAAAAGTTGAGGAACTTATCATCATGATAGGATACCTCAACTTTTGTTTATTTCAGGGTGGTCATATTCAGTTTACGATATTGGTTCGGCGTTACTTGTCTGAGCTTCTTAAAAGTTCGAATGAAATAACTGCAATCATTAAAACCGCATTCCATACCGATATCAATAATAGAAAGGTTGGTAGTAGAGAGCAGCTTGGCCGCCTGCTCTATGCGAAGGTGTATCACATAATCCAAAGGAGTCTGCATGGTAATTTCTCTAAAAAGCCTGCAAAAATATTTCGGGTTTAGCCCGGCAATGTCTGCAAGCTCCTCCAGAGAGATGGAGCGCTGGTACTGCTGCTCTATATATTCCAAAACGGACTTAATCTGCCCGATTTTGTGGGAGGCGCTGATATTGCCCACGGTATTGGTGGCGTACAGACCTTCCGTAAGTATATGTGTAAATAGCTGACTCAGGCAACTGACGGTAATAAGTTCATGATAGTCAGGATCAGTACTATGCTGAAAATTTGCTTCCATCAGCTCGCTTACCAAAGCATACAACTTGGGATGTTCGCTTTGGCGGTAAAGAATATCAGGAAGGATTTCCAGCCTGTAGATGGGACGGAAATATTTTTTTATCAGCTCGGAACCGCGAAAAAGGCTGTGTAAATCAAAAAGAAAACACTCATAAACACAGTCTACAGGGATTCCGCCGTGAAGCATATTGTCACGAATGAGCAGAATATCGCCTTCTCCGGCAATGATTTCCTGCTCATCTGCGTGAATCGTAAAGGTTCCTTGGATAATGCGAATCAGCTCCCACTCCTTATGCCAGTGAGAGGGCATATGGTAGCGAGGGTGCGTATGATCCAGATGATGGTATTCTGCAGGGAATTCTAAAGTCCCGTGCTGTTTCTTTTCGTGAAAAATCAATGAGTTTGTCATAGGTCCGTTTTCTATTCCGCATTACGGAATTTTACATAATAATCAAAGCCTTCCATAAACTCTTCGGCCACCAGTTCTCTGGCTTCCGGTTTCAAGTGAATATGGTCTTCCAAAAGGTCTGCGGCCGTGAAGAAAGAAACAGAGCCATAGAAGGTATCTATAAAGGTAACCATGGATTTGTAACATACCTCAGATTGATACTGTACATAAGAAGCCAGCGGGCCCTCCTCACCATAGGTCTTAATCGTAGAGTCAACAAGAGTACCATCCTCCTCCAGACCGTAAGCATAGGTTGGAGATACAACAATAATCTGAATGTGCGGAAAAGCCTGTTTAATCAATTGAATAGAAGCCTCTAAAGCACCGCCGAAATGACGAATATTTTGGGAGTCATCACGGTTATACATACCGCGGCAGTCCAGATAATCGCTGCCATCGTACATAATGGTAATAACATCTACTGTATTAAAATCCAGGTTCTGTAAAAGAGACAAGGTTGCCTTGCGCTCCATAGGAGCATCCGGCACAGCCTCCAGATACTGGTCTACAATGGTGTCATTGTCAACGGTAAAAATAGTGGTAAGCCAGTACAGGCTGAAGAGATCATTGCTGGCAGGATCCAAAATGGCATTTTTACAGGATAAGTAAGAATCTTCAAAGGCAAAGTTGTACACCGTGGCTCCGGTCTTATCGGCAATGATATTCGCCAGATTCTGCTCTGTATCCATGTCATCTGCAAAAGGAGCATTGCCAAAGCAGGCAATAATCATATCTTTCGGATCCTTAGGTTCTGTATCATAGGTGTAAGGCACCAGATTGTCCAACGTTTCCGTGTCGAATTTGGCTGCATCCTCTTCATTGGGCTCCTCGAACTGTGTGCCCTGATTCCAGATATACAGTCTGATACCGATAAAAGCAACGATCACCAGCATGACCCCTAAAAATACAAAATGTATATTTATCCTGGACAGAATACTTTTGAGTTTGTCCGTATCGAAATCCGCCAATGTATTTTTCAATTTGTCTAATATATTTTTCAACTTATCCATAGAAAATTCCTTTCAAAATAAATGCTCTTTATCATATGGTAACATTTTTTTGATAAAATGTACAATAAAAATTGTAATATTCATAAACGCTTCATAAGGAATCTAGCATTACGGTGTTAGAAAATTGTTAATAATGTGTGCAATATTTAGTTTGTTGGCTCATGGTACCTGATGGAGGGCAAGGTCCTTTGGATTTGCAAGCTTTACCTGAAGCAGACGGCGCTGTTCCCTGTCCATTTCAATATATTCCAGATAAGTGAGGCGCAGTTCGGTAAGTTTTTGGTCACAGGTAGGACAGACGGATTTGTGGCCGTTTAAGATATGTATGCGGCAGCAGGACTGACAATAGTGAATATACATCATAGTTTTTCTCCTCGTTTTTCTATTGTTTGCATGGTTAATTCTGACATTACAAGTCGAAAAAGTCAACTAAAAGGGATTTTTAAATATCGACAAGATTAGGAGAAGCCCTTAGGATACCCCAAAAGATTGAGGCTTATGGGTTGAAATAGTGGCATAAAACATGATATAATATTAAATTGTAAAATTATGAATGTTAAATAGGAGAAAAAATGGGCAAGATTTTTGGACACAGCAGATACGACGCGATTCGCAAAGAATTGGATGACATGGAAGAATGGACAGGCTTTGAGGATGAAGCGGAAGATATTGCAGAAGAAGTGCTTACAGAAGATGAATTAACAGAAGAATTTACGAATGAAGACCTCCTTGACGAAGATTTTGACGAAGCGATGGCAGAGGAATATGAGCTCGAAGTTGTTGAGGAAATGGAAGACCGGGAAGTTTGGCAAGAAGTTGTTGAGGAGTTTGAAGACGAGGCGTATACAACCTCGGAATTTTCAGATGAGGATATGGCGGCTTTTACGGTTTCGGAAGATTTCGGAGGAGTTTCACAAAACAGCGACTCTGAAGATGTAGTTACATATGGAGATGAGGACGAGCTTGGAATGGAGCTTGTAGATTTTGAAGCGGATGAGGCAGATCCGGAAGAGGATGAGGAAGAAGAGAGCGACTGGCTGGCCGGCATTTTCAATGTGAAAACATTGGGCATTATTATTGCAGTTCTGGGCTTATGGCTGGCAGGTATGTTCGGCTTTTCGGTTTACAGAGGTGCTCAGGAAAGGGAAGCCCGGCTTGCTGCCAATTATGAGCAGATGGGTGCACAGTTAGAGAATGTAGAGGTGCTGGGCGGAGACGGCCTTTTGGCGTTAAAGGATGCTATGGCTGCTATCACTACGGAATCCGAGGCACCTGAAAGCAGTGAGTATCAGGAAACGGATGTAAAGCCTACAGTACAGGTAGAGCTGGTTTTAACATCTGTACAGAAGGACTTAAAAATCAAATTTACCAATAAATCCACGGGCAAGTTAATTGCCAACATTCCTTTTGAAGTAGAGGTTACGGCACCAAACGGCAAGACAAGCACCTGGGTGGATGAGGATATGGACGGTATTATTTACCAGAAGAATATTTCCAGCGGTAAATATTCCGTATCACTGGTTTCTCTGGAAGATGAGAAGTACAACAAGTACCTGATGCTTGCTACCAATGAGAAGGTGGAGGTTAAGGAAAATATTGAATACGAAAAGGTAGACGTTTCTGCCGAAATCAAAGATGAAAGTGAAATCGAGGTCGGCAAGGAAGAGGAAAAGGTGGAGCAGACACCGATTGAATCTGTAAACCAGGATACCGTAGCGTGGGTAGAAAGCACCAAGACCTATGTGGGTGACAGCTATAAGGAAATCAGCAAATCTGATATTCAGGCACCGGTTCTTCCTACGGCCAGTCCGTCACCTGCAGCAAGCGCGTCCTCTGCAGCGGCAGCATCACTTGATACAGGAAGTGCAACGGCAGCGGAGGTAAATGCGGCTGTTAGGCCCGTGACAGAGACGACGCCGACAGCAACACCATCCTCAGAGGTGACGGCAACCCCGACACCTTCCGCTGAGGCAACCCCGACGCCGAATCCGGAGGCAACGCCGACACCTGAAGTGACCCCGACGCCGACACCGGTGCCAAGCGAATCACCAACACCGAGTCCGTCACCGAGCCCGTCGCCGTCACCAAGTCCATCGCCGACGCCGAGTCCG
>JAFTXF010000033.1 GCA_017461685.1 Lachnospiraceae bacterium | reverse complement strand
GTTATTGGAATATGCTGCACAATATGCCCATGACTGTGAATATATCATTGAAACTATGGGTCTGTTGGCTTTACGTACACGTATTGACGAGATGATAGCCAATGAGGATGCCCCGACAAAAGAGGATGCAAGAAATATTATTGACAATGCGATTGATCATGCGAATCGCAGGAATATCAGGCATTTCATGGATGTGCTTCTGCACAAGCGCTATGATGCAGAGGATATGATTATTCTGCGGGAAGAGGATTTTTTCTAAATACGGAATAGATGGCTGGCTTTGCCGGCAGCCATCCAGTTTCGTAAACACCCAGAAATGTAAAATAGTGAAGGGAGCGACGTACCTATGTGACGAGGATGTTCAGTCACAAGATGGCGCGTGCTCCCTTTTTGTATTTTATTTTTTTAATAATAAGTCCTTTTCTTCTTTCAGAGATATTTTTTCCAGTAAAAATTTATAACGCTTCAAAATAGCATTTACCTGATAAATATAGCAGTCAATTAAGTCTGGGTCGGTAACATTGTCAAAGCCGCTGTAAGCTACCTCTAAAGCGTATCTGGTTTTTTTTAAATCTTCTAAAAGATCTTCTTTTGTTTCAGACATCTCCTCAGAACCGGATAAAGTTACGGGAGTCTGCTGAAAAATCATTTTCATCTAAGTCACCTCGCTTTTGCTATACTTAAAGTATAGTAAAAAATTGGGAAAAGTATACTAAAATACGTCCAAAAAGTATGACAGAAAGTCTGTTTCCAGGGGGTTTTTGTAAGCAAAAACGTCGAAAATACGCGGGTTATGTGGATGAATAGACTATATATCGTTTTTTGTTGTGGACAATTGACAAAAATGAAAAACCTTTTCAAAAGCTATGGACAAAACAAATTGCTTTGCTATAATACAAACATATTCGAATTACAAACATTGGCCGGCAGAATTTTGAGGACATGCTATGAATAGAAAAATATGTTTTTTTGAGCCAGACGAGGCTTTTGCCGAGAAGCTGTTGGATTATTGGGCAGATCACGGATTGAACCAATATCAGATTTGCTATTATTCGGATGCTGACATGTGGAGGCGTGACAGTGCTTCTATATCGGCAGACTTGTGGATTTTGGACTGCAGCCTGCGTACGGCAGATTTTTTGCCGCCGCCGGGGGGCAGGATTATATGGTGGAGTGATCGGCCGGAGGACACGGAAGCGGTTTTTAAATACCGCAGTGCGGCAGTGACACTTCGCATGATTCAGGGATACCTGAGTGGAAGCCCGCAGACCGGGGACTTACTGGCCGGGACCAGACTGATTAGCCTGTATTCGCCTATTAAGCGATGTTTGCAGACTACATTTGGGATTACACTGGCACATTTACTTTCGAAAAAGGGACGTGTACTATATCTAAATTTAGAAGGCTATTCCGGCCTGGATCACATGCTGATGCGATCCTTTTCTAAAGACATTTCAGATTTTATCTATTACGTCAATCAATCATCAAAAGATATTCCGTTAATTACACAAAATTACATATACCGTCTGGGTGAAGTGGACATGATTCCGCCTGTGCTGAATCCCTGCAATTTACAGGATATTTCGGGGAAGATGTGGGTCAGGATGCTGCGGCTGCTTCGGGACAGTGGATTATATGATTATATTCTTATCGATGTCAGTGATTTTATTATGGGGACATTTGAAATTTTGCGGGAGAGCAATGTGGTTTTTTCCATGACAAAATCCGATGCCCGGTCAGAGGCTAAGTGGCAGCAGTACTGCAGCATTTTGGCAGAGTCGGGATATACAGATGTTTTGGACAAAACCAAGCATCAGGAATTGGAGCGTTTTGCCACGATTCCCGTTCACCTGGAGGACTGTATGCCGGGGCCGCTGACAAATGTAGCAGAGCGGCTGGCGAAGGAGGTCGGTTTATTATGACAACAGGATATGAGGTTTGTAAAATGCAGGTGAAAGATAAGGTTATGAGCTTTTTGCAGGAACAGGAGCATATGGAGGACGATGCAGTGTATTTGTATATTGAGGAGACGGCCAGAGAATTTGCAGGTTACCGCTTGCTGCGGCCGCAGGACAAGGCCAGGATGATTAAGGAAGTATTTAACAGCATCCGCAAGCTGGACTTGCTGGAGGAGCTTTTGGAACAGCAGGACATTACAGAGATTATGATGAACAGCTATAATAATATTTTTGTGGAGCGTAATGGGCGGATGGAGCGGTATGAAGGCTCTTTTGAGTCGGAAGAGCGTTACATGGATATTATACAGCAGATTGTTTCCAGGTGTAACAGAGTAGTAAATGGCGCCAACCCTATTGTAGATGCCAGATTGGAGGATGGGTCCCGTGTAAATGTGGTACTGCATCCTGTGGCCTTGCAGGGGTCCTGCATGACAATCCGCCATTTTCAGGATAAGCCGCTGCAAATGGGGGATTTGATACGGATGGGCAGTATTACCGAAGAATGTGCAGAATTTCTGCGTAAGCTTGTAATTGCCAAGTACAATATTTTTGTCAGCGGAGGTACCGGCGCGGGCAAGACCAGCTTTTTAAATATTTTATCAGGGTACATTCCGGAGGAGGAGCGGATTATTACACTGGAGGACAGTGCGGAGTTGAAGCTTCAGAATACGCCAAATCTGGTGCGCCTTGAGACAAGGGACAGCCATGACGGGGAATGTAAAGCTATCACCATGCGTGATTTGATTAAGACTTCTTTGCGTATGCGTCCCAGCAGGATTATTGTCGGAGAGGTGCGTGGAGAGGAGTGTATAGATATGCTGCAGGCTATGAATACGGGGCAGGAGGGCAGTATGTCCACGGGACACAGCAATTCCGGCCGGGATATGATTTCCCGCCTGGAAACGATGTGTCTGATGTCGCAGGAAATGCCCTTGACAGCGGTACGCAGACAGCTGCTTAGTATCAATATTATCGTGCATCTTGGACGGCTCAGGGACCATTCCAGGAGAGTGATGGAGATTTGGGAGATTGTAGGTCTGGAACAGGGGGAGATACAGCTGAAGCTTTTATACTTATTTCAGGAGGAAGGAGAAGAAAATGGAAAAATACTGGGCAAATTGCAGAGAATGGGTGAGCTCACGCATACAGGAAAGCTGCGAATGGCAGGCTTCCAGGTACTTGCCTGATGTACGGTGCAAGTTACTGCTGCTGTGGTGTGGAAGAGGTTTTGCCTGCCAGCTGGTTTTATGTTATTTCTTTTACCGTAGCTGGATTTCGGTTGTATGCCTATTGCCGTTGACAGCAGTGCTTGTGTACGTACAGTGGAAGAATTGGCGCAGGCAGGTATTATTGGATATAGAGAGCGGTTTTAAGGAATGGCTTTATTACATAAAGAGTGGTTTATCTGCCGGGAAGAGTGTGGAACGCGCCATGCTTGGATGTCAAAGTGATTTTACAGTGCATATGGGACAAGGACATCCTGTTCTATTGGGGCTCAAGCAATTTTACCATAACTTGCAGCTGCACATCTCCGTGGAGATATGCATGCGGAGATTTGGTGAAGAGACACATGTGGAGGTCATTGAGGATTTCGCTGTAATCTTTGAGATTGTACAAAGGCAGGGCGGTCATGTGACATCTATATTAGAGCGAAGCATACAGCAGATATACGAGAAAATAGACTTAAGGCAGGAGATTCACGCCATGACAGCTGCCAAACAGTTAGAGCAGCGCATTATGTGCACCATGCCTTTTGCCATATTGTTATTTGTGGGAAAAGCCAGTGGAGGATACTTTACTTCCCTTTATCATAATGTGTCCGGCATTTGCATTATGAGTGTGTGTATGTGCCTTTATATTGCCAGTGTCTGGTGGGGGCAAAAGCTTACAGAGGTTGTCGTATGATGGGACGTATTTTACAGAAGGCGGCAGAGAGCATATATTCTGTACTGGAAAGAGGCAGGCTGGCTTATTTGTTCTTTCCTAAAGAGGTGCGGCAGGATCTTTGGCAGCTGCACAAGGAAGAAAAACAATATTATATCCAAAAACTGCAGTATGTCATTGGGCTGATACTTCTAGGGGGAATGCTTGTAGGTTTCTATGTGATACAAACACTTTTCGGGAGTAATGAGCAGGTTGCTCGGCTGGAACGGCCGCAAGCGCATGAAGACAGTCAGGAGTTTATGCTGAAGGTGGGAGAGCAGGAATTTATGTATTCTTTAGAGGTATCTCCGATTGCACTTACCGCAGAGGAAGCGGAGGCACTGTTTCGAGAGGCTGTTACTGTTCTGCAGCACGATATTTTAGGGAGTAATATCAGCCTGAATGCTGTTACGGAGAATTTGATACTGCCGGATTACCTGGATGGGTATCCCTTTGATATTTATTGGGAAAGCGACAGGGAGCAAGTTGTAGATAATGTAGGATGTGTCAATCGGACAGAGCTTACGGAGGATACCGTGGTTGTACTGACAGCGGAATTCTGTTATAGGGAATGGCTGTGGCAGGAGCAGTTCGGGATACTGGTTTTAAAGGAAAACCTGACCGAAGAAGAACAGTATAAAAGAGCACTGGGCAGTTTCCTTGAAGCAGAAGAGGCTGCCGGCCGGGAAGATGAGGTGTGGGAACTGCCGAAGGAATTTGAAGGAGAAGAGCTTCAGTATCAGGTGGTTTCGTCTGATTATACACTGCTTTGGCTGGCGTTGATTATTGCTGTGGCAGGTTTATGCCTGTGGTTTGGTAAGGATTATGATTTGCGGGCAGCAAGAAGCAAGAGGCAGGAAATTTTTCGTGCAGAGTATGCAGCATTGGTCAGCAGTCTTTCTTTGTACATATCGGCAGGCATGACTTTACAGAAAGCAATGGTGTTATGCGCAGCAGATTATGAAAAACGAAAGCCACAGGGACACTTACTGCGGTTAGCTTTGTGGGAATTTCAGAAAGATTTGGAAAACGGATACAGTTTTTCGGCTGCGTTAGGAAGATTTTCAGAGTTTTGTGATGATGCCAATTACAAAAAACTGGCAGGCTTGCTCAATCAGGGGGTCTTAAACGGAGCACAGGGTCTTGCTGCGCTTTTAGAAAAGGAAGCAGAGCAAGTTCGTGAGGAAAAAAGGCGGCAGGCCAAGGTGAAGGGAGAGCAGGTGTCCACTGCCTTAATTGCACCTATGATGCTGCAGTTGGGTATTGTGATTGCATTAATTATGTTGCCTGCGTTTAGCAGTTTACAATTTTAAAAGAATGGAGGGTATTGGAAGTGCTGCAAATGAGTGTGTTGGACATTTTTGCACCATTTTCATATAAAGACAATGAGATTAGTTTTATTACGTTTAAAGAATAGTATGCATGATGAGAGAGGAATTACTACAGTAGAAGTGATTTTATTATTGGTGGTACTGATTGCAGTAGTACTGATATTTAAAGAGCAAATTATGGATTTGGTAGAAAGTATCATGGATAAAATCACCAAGCAGGCAATGCGTGTGTAGGAGCAGTTATGAAATATGTAAGGGGCTCTGTCAGTGTGTTTTTAGCTCTGACGGTTACGTTGGCGTTATCGTTTTGCATGGTGTTAATTGAGAGTGCAAGGGAAAACACTATGCTATTAAAGGCAGACGTGATTTATGATACAGGTGTACAGTCCTTACTGGCAGAGTATCATAACCGATTATGGGAGGATTATGATGTGCTTTATTTAGATTGCAGCTACGGGACGCAGGTGCCGAATTATGAATTGGTTAAGACGCATTTACGAGGCTATGTGGATAAGAATCTGAGCTTTGATAACTACGGATGGCTGGCATTGGAGTGCACAGATATGCATTTGACAGATGTACTCCTGGCAACGGATTATTCCGGGACAGATTTTTATTTGCAGGCCGTAGAGGCGGCAGAGGAATCTATTGGTATTACCTATATTGAACAGGCGCTTCAGTGGTTGGAGCAGGCAGAGGCTGTCAGCGATATGGAGGCATATATAAATCAAGAGCTTTCTCAAACGCAGCAGGCAATCGATGATGTAAACGGTACGGAAGTTGAAGTGAAAGAGGCTGTTTGGGGTGTTGATAAGAATGGCGACCCAATATTGTTAGAGGAACCGGAATATGAAACGGTAGACATTGATAATCCGTTGGATGATATTAGCGTAGGAAAGCTGCTGTTAGGACAGATATTGGGTGATGCTGAGATTTCAGAGGTCAGGGTAGATACCGACAGGCTTGTATCCAACCGAACGCTGGCAGCCGGAAGTAAAACGGGAAGTACAGAAGATGCTGGAGGCGTATGGAACAAAGCACTCTTTTGTAAATATATCTTAGATCATTTCCCCTGTTATATGGATGGGACTGATATGGTTCAGAGTATTGATTTCCGGTGTCAGCTGGAATACATAATTGGGGGAAAGTCCAGTGATGCTGCAAATCTTGAGGTGGTTATAGGCAAATTACTACTGCTTAGAGAAATTGACAATTATTTATGTCTGCTTCAGGATGAGGCACGGAATGCAGAAGCAGAAGTCATTGGAACGGCGGCAGCAACAGCTGCATATGTTCCATGGCTGTCACCTGTGATAAAGCAGGCCATACTGCTATACTGGGCTTATGAGGACAGCGTGGAAGATTTACAGCAGCTGTTTCAAGGTAAGGAGATTCCCTTGGTGAAGTCATTGGGGGTAGAGGTGGTTTCTGAGTTTTCTCTGAATTATAAAGACTATTTAATGCTGCTTTTGGTACTGCAGCAAAAAGATACGTTGACTATGCGCACTATGGATATGATTGAGCTATCCATACGGGAGGAACAGAGCGATTTTCGCATGGACGGATGTATAGGTCATGGAGTTTTGACAGGTACTTTTGAAGATACATACGATAAAACATATATAATAACAAAGCAATTACAATATTGATAGGAGCAGATATGTGTACAGGTAATCGAAAAGGTACTCTTTGGCAGTGTTCAATGAATTCCTTGATAAGCCATTTAAAACCAACTGAATTTTGCCAAATTTTAAAAGCTCTCCAGGCTCAGGGTAAGGTCAGAAAATCAAAATCCTTTTGTATTCAAGGGGTGTCAGAATATGTGAAAAGAGTATCTTTTCGATTATCTGCACACATAAAGGCCAGTGTTACGGTTGAGGCATCTATTGCAATACCGGTCGTGTTGCTTTGTTTTTTGGAAGTGTTATCCTTGCTTCAGTGTCTGTCCGTATATAGCGGAGTTTTGCTTGCGGTAAAAAATGTGAGTATGCCCATCAGTGTATACGGATATGTTTATGATGAAATTACAGAAAAAAATGAGGAAATTCACCTTGGAAAGGAAGTAATTTCGTCCCTGCTTTTTTCGGAAGTTTTTTTGGATACGCAAGTCAAAAAACAATGCAGTGGACCAATATTTGAGCAGAATATATATGGTGGTGCGGAGGGGATTTCTTTGCTGGGTTCATATATAAATGAAAGGGAATCCTGTATTTCGATAGTTGCAAATTATTATGTAGAGCCGCTGCTTTCATTGACCGGCAGAAAGCAGCGGATGAGTAATCAGCTCTACACCAGAATGTGGACGGGGTATACAGTGACCCAGACGGCACAGGAGGATTATGTTTATATTACAGAAAGCGGGAGCGTATATCATATGTTTCCCGATTGTACTCATTTGAAGCTTTCTATTCAAAGTGTTGCAGGCAGTGAATTGGGTACGATGAGAAATGATTATGGGGAAAGCTATGAAGCATGTGAGAAGTGCTGTGACGGAGCTTTGCAGAGTATATACTATATTACTAAAAAGGGCGACAGGTATCATGAAGAATTGTCTTGCTCCGGATTGCGAAGGACGGTGTCCTGCGTCGCAAAAGATTCTGTGCAAGACAGGTCTCTTTGTGAGAGGTGCAGTCAGAGGGGAGAATAGTTATGGATTATATAGTGTTAGGATATTTATTTATTTTAAGCGTCATGGATATACGTAGTAAGAAAGTGCCATTGATAGCTTTAATATTTCCGCTGGCGGCTGCAATAGTATACGGTTTTTGCACGACGGGATTCTGGAATTTGGTATTAGGTATTATGCCGGGAATTTTATTGTGTGTATTGTCTGTGTGTTTTCCTAAAAGCCTGGGGCTTGGTGACGGGCTGCTTGGGATAATATGCGGAGCACTTTATGGATGGAGGCGTACTTGCATGTGGTTCTTATTTGGTTTGACAATGGCGGCTGCATTTGGAATATGCAGAGCGATTTGGTATAGGCGAACAGAATCGATGCCGCTAATCCCCTTTTTGACAATTATACATATAGGAGCATTATTAAAATGAAAAAGTATGCGGAGGCTTTTATTACAGTTGAATATACACTGCTGATATCAGGAGTGATTATTTTGTATGGGTTTATTATTAGTATAGGTCTGTTTATGTATAATGAGTGTATTCTGCAGACGAATGTATGTATACTTGCTCTGGAGGGAATGCATACCGCAGCGTTGGACGCTGCACAAAAAGCAGCATATCTGCAGCAAAAGGAAAAGGAGCTGTATGGAGAGAAGTATTTGTTTACGGAGGAATTGACGACTATTTATGACATAGAAGGGGAGAAGGTTTGTATTGAAGGTCGTGGCTATATGAACAATCCGATAAATATTTGGGGAATTGGGCAGGAAAAGTGGAACATATATGCTTCTCAACAAGTAACTGCTATCAATCCTGCTGATGTTTTACGGTTGTGTAAACGTTTATTAATTATAAAAGAAGATATTTTAACAGAGGGGGAAGCAGAAGGTGAGTGAAGCTGAATTTGTGCGAGGCAACCAAAAGAATTATATAAGAATATTATGTGATGCTCATATAACAGAAGGTTACGAGTATCAGATGTGTATGAATAATACATTGAACAGTCTGTTAAGCTTTCAGCAAAGGGCACAAAACGGCAAGGATTACTTGTACTATGAAATCAGCGGCATGCAGTCATTGGATGTATTACTGCAGACTCAGAAGCTGAAACGCCCCTTGGCTATTATGATAGCAAAGGCTGTTGTGAAGCTGTGCAGGGAGTTTTCTGAGTATGTACTGGATATTAGGAAGGTTATTTGGGAACCGAAGTATCTTATGGTACAGGTTGGCGGTGAGGAGTTTAAATTTGTATATGATTTTGGTGGTATGCAAAGCGCAGCAGAGACATCAGAGCAGAC
>JAFTXF010000032.1 GCA_017461685.1 Lachnospiraceae bacterium | reverse complement strand
TTTATCTATCTAAAAAGCTTCAACACTTTTCTTTTACCATCCACTCGCATGTGTAAAACGCTACTTTCCCAGCCATGCCACAATCTCTTCAAACTGCATACCATGGCTTGCCTTTACCAGAACAGTCATATCCTTAAAATCCTCCGGTTTGTGCGCCGCAAAAAAAGCTGCTTTGTCAGGATAGTACTCCGGCATCGCCCGAAGCATACGGGCGCCCTCATACATTTCCTTCGCCAACGGTCCGATAAAAATCATCTGCTCCAATCTGGCCAGCGCGGCATAATGCCCCACTTCTCTGTGAAGGGCAAGCTCCTCAGCTCCCAGCTCAAACATATCTCCCAATATAACTGCCTTTGGTCCCTGGGCCATCATCAATAAATCCACAGCACTTTTCATGGAAACCGGATTTGCATTATAACAGTCATCAATTACCGTCTTATCCTCTAATTTCATAATATGGCTGCGACCACCCGTCGCTTCCACAGAGGTAATTCCCGCCAGAATATCTTCCTTATTCATGCCCAAGATATGCCCCACAGCTGCTGCCGCCAGGGCATTGATCACCATATGCTGTCCCGGAAGAGGCACCGTTGCAGATACTTCCTGCCCCATGATACTCATCTTAAAATCACTGCCAAAAAGCCCTTTGCTCTGAATGTCTGCTGCCCAGATTTCCTTTTCAGCATGTGTCACCGTTGCATCAGCCTTAACCGCTGTCGCCTCGACATCGGACTCTGCTAATGTCGTTTCGCATGCGGCTTTAATGAGTTCTGCCTGCACGTTCACCTTCATCGCCTCTGCCTGTGTGTCTGCCGGACCCGTGTATTCTTCTTTCAGACCGAAGAAATACGGCTTGCGACCGTGCACCTCTTTAATGGTTACCAGCTTATCATCATCTCCGTTCAGCACCACATATCCTGCCGGATTCATATATTCAAAAATCTCTGTCTTGGCACGCAGGATACCGTCCCGGTCTCCTAAATTCTCCAAATGGCACAGGCCGATATTGGTGATGACACAAATGTCAGGTTTGGCAATCCAACTTAACCTGGTCATTTCGCCAAAGCTATTAATACCCATTTCCACTACTGCTGCCTGATGCTCCTCGCGAATACGCAAAATCGTCAAAGGCAGACCAATCTCATTATTGAAATTCCCCTGGGTTTTCAGCACATGAAAGCGGGTACTTAAACCTGCTGCAATCATCTCCTTGGTGCTGGTCTTGCCTACACTGCCGGTGACACCGATAACCGGAATATCTAACTGCTCTCTATAAAAAGCCGCCACATCCTTTAATGCCTGAAAGGTATTTTCCACCAAAATATACGGAATATCCACCTCCGGAGCCTTCTCACAAATTACCAGTGCAGCGCCCTTTTCCGCCACCTGAGGAATAAAACTATGTCCGTCCACACGCTCCCCTTTTGTGGCAAAAAATAAGTAACCGGGCTCTACCTTGCGGGAATCCAGCACTGCCCCCGTAATTTCAAACTGCTCCTGCCCTTTTGCCTGATATAGCGGGCGCTTAAGACAGGCTGCAATATTTGCCAAAGTCATATTTTTCATAGTATGTACCACCTTATGCTTCACGCTCTCTCAAAGAAAGCTCAATTAACCACTCACACAAATCTCCATAGGACACACCAATGGCCCGGGCCTCCTGAGGGAGCAGAGAAGTCGGAGTCATGCCCGGCAGCGTATTGGCCTCCAGACAATACATATCGCCCTCTGCACTCATCATAAAGTCCATACGGGCATAATTTTTCAACCGTAAGGCTTTAAAGACAGCCTCTGCATACTGCTGCATACGTGTGGTCAGCCCCTCATCCAGCTGTGCAGGACAGGTCTCCACGGTGGAGCCGGCCTGATATTTATTCTTGTAATCATAAAAACCTGCTATCGGTGCAATTTCAATCACAGGCAATGCCTTGCCATCTACCACACCTACACTGAACTCACGGCCCTTGATATACTGCTCTACAATAATCTCCTCGTCATAGCGGAATGCCTCTGCCTTACAAGCTTCATAATCCTCCGGCTTTTCTACAATAAACGTCCCCACGCTGGAGCCGCCGTTGCAGCATTTAACCACCAGCGGAAACGGCACGCACATCGGGTCCGTCTCCCCTTTCTTTAAATGAATGCCTTCCGGCGTCGGAATACCATTCTGACGGAATAACTCCTTGGCAATGGATTTATCCATAGCCATAGCACTGCTTACATGATCCGTTCCGGTGTAACGAATTCCCATCAAATCGAAGCAGGCCTGAATCTTGCCATTTTCCCCTTCTGCGCCGTGCAGTGCCATAAACACCACATCTGCCTGCTGGCAAAGAGCTATCACATTAGGGCCAAAAAAATTCAACTTGTAATCCGGGCGCATAGCCAAAATAGCTGAAATATCACTGATTTCCTCGCCGACGCCTCGCATATCTGCTGCCCAGTCCTTCTCCAGAGCAAAAACATCCTCTGTGATGTCTCCCGGATAACCCAGAAACACATCCACCAGAATCGCCTGATGCCCCTTCTCTCTTAATGCTCTATATATACCTGTTCCCGAAGACAATGACACATCTCGCTCTGTGCTGATGCCTCCTGCCAGTACAACAATTTTCATAATCTTATGCTCCTTTCCGGTAAACCACTTCCCCATTTATTATAGTATATAGCGTTTCGCTCATAATTTCCATAGGATTTGTTGTAAAAATGCTAATATCTGCATCTTTGCCTACTTCCAGACTGCCCACCCGGTCCGCTACTCCGGCAATGCGGGCGCCTTCAATGGTAATGGCACGCAGTCCCGCCTCAAAGGGAAGTCCCGCCTTGACCGCAAGTCCCGCACACAATGGCAGCGACTGAATCAGAGACACCGGATGGTCTGTGGTAATGGCCACCTGCACACCCGCTTCATGCAAAATCCCCACAGTCTTGAATGCAGCATTCTGTACCTCTATCTTATTGCGGCTGGTAAAATCAGGCCCTACAATGGCAGGATAACCCGCCTCTGCCAATTCCTCTGCTACCAAATGTCCTTCACTACAATGGTCCAACGTCATATTCAGGCCGAACTCTTTCGCAATACGTATGGCAGTAAATATATCGTCCACTCTATGCACATGGGCCTTTAAGGGAATCTCTCCTGCAAACACCGGTACCCAGCATTCCTTGGTAAAGTCTGTAACAAAATCCTCTCCCAAACGCTCTCCTCTTTCCAGCGCCGCATTACGTTTTTCACAATACGCCTTTGCTTCAAATAGCTCTTGACGAAGAAGCCCTGCAATGGCCATACGAGTCACAGGAGACTGATTCTGCCCGCTGTAATTTACCTTTGGATTTTCCCCAAAGGCAATTTTCATGGCTGACGGCGCCTTTATGATCATCCGGTCCACACATCGGCCAAAGGTTTTCATAACCACAAACTGGCCGCCTACCACATTAGAACTGCCCGGCCCTGCCTGCACACAGGTAATACCGGCTCGGACCGCGTCCTTGAAAGCTGCATCCATTGGATTAATGGCATCCATGGCCCGAAGCCACGGGGTTACAGGATTCACAGTCTCATTGCAGTCATTGCCTTCCATGCCCTTTTTCTCCTCCTGGATGCCGATATGGCAGTGTGCCTCCACAAGTCCCGGGAGAATCCATCCGCCCTGAGCATCGATTACTGCTTCGTTTTCTCCCGGCCGAACTGTTATTGGACGAATATTCCCCATCTGCCTATTCTTATGTGCCCGCCTTTCTCCATTCCGTTCAGTCGCATCCCCATCTGCTCCGGCGCAGACTGATTCCTTTCGGCCTGCCTCCTGTCCCACTTCAACAAGAATGCCATCCTTGATCCGGATGGCACCTTTCTCTATTACTGTATTATCTTCATCCATCGTATAGACGGTTCCGTTTACAATATACACAAATTATTCTCCTACATAGTCCATCGGATAAACCGGTTTCCCATCCTTCGTCATAGCAAAGTACAGATTACTGCCCTCCTCGCTATAATACATAGTCGGATTAGCCACATAACCAAGCACATCCCCTGCTACTACATAGGTATCCTCATCCTTCTGCATATATTCCAGCTGACCGTAGTAAGCCTTATAACCGCCGCCCATATCCATCTCATAGGTCCAGCCGGTCTCGTAGTCCCAATATCTGCCGGTAATGCGGCCTGCAGATACTGCCACTACCGGAGTACCCACTTCTGCAGAAATGACCACAGCCGGATTATATTTGTACTGGTCAAGAGTCTCAAAATAAACTGCCTTGTCCATGCTGTAAGGAATCAGAATCTCATTGTCCATAGACACCGGCCAAAGCATATTCATACCGCTAAAGCTTAAGCTCATGCCTTCCACCATACCGGACATCGCCTCTTCGCTCAAAGGCTCTGTTGTTTCTTCTGAAGTGTTTTCAGACAACGTATTACTGGACTTGGTTGCAGGTTTTTTGGTGTCTGACGTGGTACTGTCATCCCCTGAACCGGTGCCTGTCCGTCCCGGATTCTCTACTGTACCGGAGTCTACCACCTGCAATTCCTCTATCTGCTCTAAACCGGGTGTCTGCATCAGTTCCCCCGATAAATCTCCCTGTAAGCCTGTAATATCTTCTACAATAGGATCTTCTGAGCCGCGGGTATTGCTGATGTACATCCCTGTCAAGGTCAGCGCCGCCAATACAAATACGGCAGATGTAATGACAATTCCCCGTTCTTTTTTCTTATTCTTCTCACGAAGCTTAGTCTCAAACTGTGTTATTTTATCGGTATTTTTATTATCCATAGATTTCCCTCCTGTACCGTGACGATACTTTTTTGTAACTGTCTTAGAAGCGTTACTCCTTATCTATGGATAGTATTTATCTTTTAGGCAATTTTATACATTTAAATTTTATTCTGTAGCTACTAAAATACCGTGCACTACCAGACGTAAATCGGTATAGCTGTCACCGTAACAGGTAGACAATGTTACAATCGGTGCAGAGTCCGGTATCCCTTCCAGCTCACGGTATACGGCACTTTTCGTCACGTATTCCTTATAATTCTGATAGGACTCCTCTGACGCCGGTAACTGATATGTATCGGAGGTCGAATTGGTAACATAATAACTGAAAATAAAATACTTGTATGCCTTGCCATCTGTATACACATAGAAATACGGGTCTGAAGCATACGTCTCGGTATTTCTATAGAAATTCTTCAGCTTACCGAACATACTGCCGTTTTTCATATTATGTCCATGAATAATAGTATTATAATTCTCGAAAGGATTGGTGGTTGCCTGGTCTAAGAACAGGGTTCCGGCACTGTTTTCACTCTTCTGGAAAGTATGCGTCAGGTAGTAAGAATTGTCTGTACCTAATACCACCGGATAACTGATAGACAGGGCCGGAACATACAGCCATCCCTCAAAATCCGGGTTTATATTCTCAAGAGATTTAAAGTCTACAGAAACCTGCTTGAAATCATCATAGTAATTGATTACGATTTCCTCTGGTTCTTCGGAAGTCTCTGTGCTATTGTCGGTGTCCTCCGCTGACGGTTTTGGGGTCTCCTGCTCCACCGGTGGCTTGGTCACCTCTTCAATCTTTACAAAGTCCTCCTCCAGCGCCTTGTACTCCTCTCTGCCCGCTCTGTACTCCATAACAATAGTAAATACCTTATAAAAGCTAAAGCAGAAAATAATCAACACTATAACAAGCAGTACCAACTGTATTCTTTTAAAAACCTTATCGCTCATTCTTTTCTCCTAAAATGAATTATTTGTCCCATGACATCATAAGCTGCGTCCCCAAGCGCCGCTTGTGCATTTCATTATACCAAATATTTCATTTTATTTCTACACTTAAGCAAAAAATCATAAAAAATTAAAAAAGGCCAACTAAAAAGGCTTCAGCTGCTTAGGTGTATTTCTTTAACAAAGCGCAAACCATTCCGTGATACCAAAAGGGGTGCCCGATTTTTCAGGCACCCGCATACATTATATTCCATAAAACAAACTGGTTCCCGCTCCAATCGGCCAACCGATTAAAAGCCACACAATCATCATAAGCACCCAGCCCACCAGAAAGACTAAGCTGTAGGGCAGCATGGTGGCTGTCAGTGTGCCAATGCCCGCTTTTTTGTCATAGCGCTGGGCAAAGATAAGAATTACCGCATAATAGGTCATCATCGGCGTAATAACGTTTGTGCAGGAGTCCCCGATTCTGTAAGCCAGCTGGCAAAGCTCCGGGCTGTATCCCAAAAGCATAAACATCGGTACAAACACCGGCGCCAGGATATTCCATTTAGCAGAAGATGAGCCCAAAAATAAATTCATAAACGCAGAAAATAATACAAACACCACCATTAGCGGAATCAGTCCAATATCGATTTTTCTGAAGAAATTGGAACCGGCCAACGCAATTATAGTACCGATTTCCGTGTAATTAAAGTAGTTAATAAACTGCGCAGAGAAAAAGGCCAAGGCCAAAAAAGAGCCCATAGAGCCCATAGACTTTGCCATGGCACCGCAAACTTCTTTTTCGTTTTTCAATGTCCCTGCTGCCCTACCGTAAGCAATAGCCGGCAGTAAAAACAAAAACGTAATCAATATGACCGTACTGTCCAGAAATGGGGAGGTTGGGCGACCTAACAGAGAACCGTTTTCATTTCGGAAAAAGGAATTTTCCGGCAGACAGGCCAATACCACAACCGCCGCATAAATCAAGGCCACAATTCCCGCCGCCTTGAGTCCCCGTTTTTCTTCTGCAGTAATGGTGGTTAGCATGGTATCCTCCTGCCCCTGTACTTCTCCGGTATAAGCCAGAAGCCTCGGCTCCACGATTTTGTCTGTAACAAAGGTTCCCAATATAGTAATCAAAAAGGTAGATGTCATCATAAAATAATAATTTCCTACTACAGCCACCTGATAATTAGGGTCAATAATAGTTACTGCCGTCTGGGTGATACCTGCAAGCAATGCATCCAGTGTCCCCACTAAAAGGTTAGCGGAAAAGCCTCCTGAAACTCCTGCAAAGGCTGCCGCAAATCCTGCCATAGGGTGACGTCCGTAAGCTCTGAAAATCATATCCCCCAAAGGAATCAGAATGACATAGCCTGCATCCGTAGCAATGTTGGACATAACCCCCAAAAACACCAGCATAGGAGTAATCAGCCTGCGGGGCGTGATTTTTACAGTAGCCTTAAGCAGTGCATGTATCAAACCGGACTGCTCCGCCACCCCTACTCCCAGCATGGCCACTAACACCATGCCAAGAGGTGCGTAGTTGGTAAAATTGCTTACCGCATTGGTCAACATATACCGAATGCCTTCCCCTGTCAGAAGACTCACCGCTGTTACAGTGGTTTCCTTCAGTTCTCCGCCGGATATTAGTTCTCCCGTGGCAGAAACACCAAATGCTGCACAAACAGCAGACAGTACTACCGTTAATGCAGCAAATAAGGCAAATAAAGCGATGGGATGAGGCAGCTTATTGCCCACCCTTTCTATGGTATTGAGCCAGCGGCTATAGGCGCCGGTCTTATTTTTCCTGGTTACTTTGCTCATGAATGCTCCTTAATGTATGTTCTGTGTTTTCCATTAGCATAAGCAATCCAGGCCAATTTATACAAAAAATTAAATTTTTATACTCTATGGTCACCGCGATTGGCACTTCTAAGCCCAATCTCCGTTCCTTTGTAAATACGCACGAAGTTATCCCTGTGCTTGTAAATAATCACTGCCGTGGCAATGCAAATAATGGCAGGCACTATGAAATTATGCTCTGCAATTCCCAGGTAAATCGGTGTCAGAGTGACCGCCGTGGCAGTTCCTACCACAATATAATCGGTAATCAAAGTCAACAGCGCAATAATTACAATTAAAACCAGGGCGTATTTCCAGTTCAGTGCCAGTGTCATGCCGATAAAGGATGCGAAGCCCTTGCCGCCCTTAAACTTTAAATAAAATGGAAAAATATGTCCCAACACGCTGGCCACACCTGCTGCAGCTCCTATGTACGGGAAATCCGGAAAGATTAGTCGGGCCAGTATCACTGCCAACAACGCTTTCCCGGCGTCATGCAGCGCCACCAATATTCCTGCCTTCCAGCCCATCAAAATCATGGCATTGCTGGCTCCCAGATTGCGTGACCCTTTGCTTTGAATATCCACAGACTTTAACTTGGACAGGTAAAATGACATGCTGGAGCTTCCCATTATATAAGCGCATAAAATCACTAATATATATTTCATCCTTTGTACGTATAATCCAATCATTCTCTAATGAGGCGTTGGATCATTCTCCTTTCTCTCAATTCTCCCCTCAGTGTCAAATTCCCCATTTATCTATCATGATTACTGACCCAGCCTGCCCTCCGCAGGGGTTATAGGCGTATTTAAAAATTCCTCATACATTTCCCACAGGATTTCTACAGAAAGTTCTTCCTCGCTCACCCGCAAAATACCATGCTTGGCAGCCAGTTCGTTGGTATAATCCTCTAACATATACACACCAAATTCCATAGTCCCGTAGTTCCAATGGGCTACCACCGGCTCCAGGGTGTATTCCTTGATCGTACAATCCTTACCGTCCTCATGGTTGCGCACTTCTATGGTAATCTTGGCCATACCGCCCAAAAGCCTCGGAACCCGGTCCTGGGTAGAAATAAAATTGCCCACAGAATAGTACACCAGCATTTGATGTCCGTCCTCGCCCTCCAGCATGGTATAAGGCTCCAGCACGTGAGGATGGGCATTGATAACAATGTCAACCTCCTGCTCTAACAGAAAATCCACCCACTGTTTGGAATATTCGCTGGGTTCATAGACATATTCATCACCTACGTGACAGAACACCACAATCATATCCGCCACTTCTTTGGCTTCGGCAATATCCGCTGCCACCCGGTCTTTATCCAGCAAATTCACCAGATAGGGCTGGTCCGAAGGCACAGAAAAGCCGTTCAGGCCATATGTATAATTTAACATGGCAAACCGGATCCCCTTACATTCCACTACAGGAATGGTATCCTTGGCCTCTTCGCTCTCATTTATTCCCAGCACGGTAATCTCAGGATGCTCATTTTTCCAGAAATTTATGGTATCCCAGACACCCTCTTTTCCCTTATCCATGGTGTGATTGCTGGCGTGCAGCACCACGTCAAAGCCTGCCCATACCAGAGAATCCCCGATTTCCGTAGGAGAACCGAATACGGGATACGCGCTGATTTTGCTGCGGTCCTCAATAAAAATCGTCTCCTGATTGATAATCGCCAAATCTGCAGCCTGAATCTCATCCCGAACATGCTCGTACAAGTGGTCATAATTCCACTCTCCATCACTGTTCATACCCGTTTGGTACAGGCCCGTATGAATTAAATTGTCCCCTACTGCTAAAAGTTCTACCGTCTCCACGGTTTCCTGAAAGCTTTCCGTTGTTGTACTTGTTTCTTCTGACTCTGTCGGATTGTCGGCTTCTGACTCTGCGGAATATTCTATGGAATACTCTGAGACAGCTCCCCCTGCCGGTAAGTCCTCCTCACTGGCACAGCCGGTGCATATCATCAAAGCAAGGGCTGCCAGTACTGCTCGTATGTTAGGGTCTGTTGTGCCCTTCATTCTTTTCACCTTCTTTTGTCTGAATCGCCCCTATATCTACTTCAATATAAAGCTGTCGAAAATAAACAGGTCGAATTTATCCTTCACGCTCTCATAAGCTTCCTTACTCTTAATGGTATAAGCAACTGACAGCGCGCCAAGCCTCCGGCAGAGTCTGCGGGAGAAAGTTCTCTCATGCTGATAATGATACGCAATAAAATCCGGTCTGGTTACAACATTAGGAAGCAAAAAACTCATC
>JAFTXF010000031.1 GCA_017461685.1 Lachnospiraceae bacterium | reverse complement strand
TTTTAAGGAGGACTTATTATGGCTCAAAATCCAATTGTAACCATCACCATGGCCAACGGTGATGTCATGAAAGCAGAGCTTTATCCTGAAATCGCTCCTACCAGCGTAAATAATTTTATTTCTTTAATCAATCAGGGCTTCTATAACGGTTTGATTTTCCACCGTGTCATCAGAGGCTTTATGATTCAGGGCGGATGCCCTAATGGCAACGGTATGGGCGGCCCGGGCTACACTATTCACGGAGAATTCGCTTCTAACGGCTTTAAAAATGACTTAAAGCACACCAAAGGCGTGCTTTCCATGGCTCGCGCTATGGCACCAAACTCCGCCGGCAGCCAGTTTTTTATTATGCACGAGACCTCTCCGCACTTAGACGGCTCCTATGCTGCTTTCGGCCAGGTTATCGAAGGCCTGGATGTGGTAGACAAAATCGCCTGCGTTCGCACCGATTACAGCGACCGTCCTTTAGAGGACCAGCAGATTGCTTCCATGACCGTTGAAACCTTCGGCGTAGAATATCCGGAGCCTGAGAAGATGAATAAAAGCAGCTTCTTCTAATTCAAATAGTTACCACCAAAACTATCATAGAGCAGATTCCTTCAAATTGCAAGGGATCTGCTCTTTACATTTTGTTCATAATTTATTTAAAAAAAGTTCAATCGACTAACATGATTTTTTCAAACTTTTATTTTATGATGTAATTGTAGATAAGTAATAAGTTTATATTTCTTTTTCATAACGAGCTGAGCAGTGGCAGTAACTTTGCTCAGCTTCCTCCTTTTTATTTCATTTTCTCCTTTATTATAGACTTTATATGTTAATAGCACCGTCTCGGAAAACCGAACGGTGCTATTATAATTTATCCTGTTAACATTCAAAAATTATGCTTTGTTTACAGAACCGAAAAGTTCCATTTTAGCCTTTACAGTAGCCTTGATTGCTGCTGCACCAGGAGCCAAAAGCTTACGTGGGTCAAAGCCCTTGCCTGCTAAATCCTTGCCTGCTTCTATGTATTCGCGGGTAGCTGCAGCAAAAGATAACTGACACTCTGTATTTACATTGATCTTGGCAACACCTAAGCTGATGGCCTTCTTAATCATGTCTTCCGGAATACCTGTACCACCGTGAAGCACTAATGGAAGGTCACCTGTAAGCTGCTGAATAGCATCTAAGGTTTCAAAGCTTAAACCAGCCCAGTTTTCAGGATATTTGCCATGAATATTACCGATACCTGCTGCAAGGAAGTCAACACCCAAATCTGCAATCTGCTTGCACTCTGCAGGATCTGCACATTCGCCTGCACCAACAACACCGTCTTCTTCACCGCCAATAGAACCTACTTCTGCTTCGATAGATAAGCCTGCTTCATGAGCTAATTTCACGAGTTCTGTAGTCTTTGCAACATTTTCTTCGATGTCATAATGAGAACCGTCAAACATGATAGATGTAAAGCCTGCTTCAATACACTTTAAGCATCCATCATAGCTGCCGTGGTCTAAATGAATTGCAACGGGAACTGTGATATTTAAGTCCTTAATCATTCCCTTTACCATACCAACAACAACATTATAGCCACCCATATATTTGCCGGCACCTTCACTTACGCCCAGAATAACAGGGGAATTGCATTCCTGTGCAGTTGTTAAGATTGCCTTGGTCCACTCCAAGTTGTTAATGTTAAACTGACCTACTGCATAATGACCAGCCTTTGCATCCTGTAACATTTTTGTAGCTGTAACTAACATGATATACCTCCTTATATATAAGTGTTTTACACTTAATTTGCCTCAGATCTTAAATATTGTGCAATGTGACATACTGCCTTTTCTGCATCTGTTCCTTCTGCAACTACTTCGATTTCATCACAGGTAACTGTACTTAAGGTCATCATACCCATAATACTCTTTGCATTAAATTTATGCTTTGCATCCTGCAGATAAATCTTACTGTCATACTGGTTGGCAATCTGTACAAGCATTGCAACCATGTCAAGCCCTGAATCCATTTGAATTTTTACTGTTTCTTTAATCATAATACTCCTCCATCATTTCCCCGTCTTACTCATCCAGCCTTGCAGGCTCCTTTTCCCGGAGCTTTTCTGCGTATTCACTTATCTTGCGCAGTCTATGGTTCACGCCGGATTTCCCCACCGGTGGAACCAACAGCTCACCCAATTCCTTTAAAGTCGCCTCAGGATACTCCAGCCGTACACGGGCCATCTCATAAAGCATATCCGGCAAGCTTGCCAGCCCTTTATGCTCCTCGATATACCTGATATCCTCTGCCTGTTTCGCTGCAGCATTGACTGTCTTGTTGATATTGGCAGTCTCACAATTGACCCTGCGATTCACAGAATTACGCATCTCTTTGATAATACGAAGATTCTCCAATTCCATCAGAGCCACATGCGCTTCCATCACATTGAGCAAATCTACAATCGCAGAACCTTCCTTCATGTAAACCACGAAATGCTGCTTGCGCTCCAAAATCCTGGCATCCATGTCAAAGGAGTTCAAAAGCTTCTGCAGTAATTCAGCCTGCTCTTCCTCCTCACACACAAACTCCACATGATACCCTTTCTCCGGGTCGCTGATGGAGCCCACTGCCAAAAATACCCCTCTGATAAAAGCACGTTTACAGCAAACGCGATTAGTGATGCTGTCCAGACTTTCCTGCTCTATAGCTTCCATCCCATTCAGAAATTCAAACAACTGCTGCTCTGATAAATTTTTACCGAAGTCTATATTAAAGGTTTTTCTCAATAATGTAAAGCCTTTTTTTGAAACTTCTGCATTCTCAGTATGAAATCCTACCGTATAGCAGTCACTTTCTACTCTGCCAATTTGCCCTCCATATTGAAACATGCCTGCCAATTCTGCTTTGCGGCAATGCTTGTGATTGCCCAGTATTCCTGCCAGCTCTGCTTTTACTTTTGCCGAGAAGGACATAACACACTCCTTACTTTCCTATAATCACATCCCGATGCTGCACGGTGACACCGCAGATGTCTAGTTCTTTTAACTTCCGGTAAATGGCATTGGCCAAGGTTACACTGCGGTGCTTGCCGCCCGTGCAGCCTATGCCTAATACCAGTCTGTATTTACCTTCTTTAATATAATTGGGCACCAAAAACTCCAGCATATCGGTAAGTTTATCCAAAAACTGCCCTGCCTCCGGAAAACTCATCACATAATCCTGCACCGGCTTATCATTGCCGGTCTGCTGCTTTAATTCATCAATATAAAATGGATTTGGCAAAAACCGTACATCAAAAACCAGGTCTGCATCTGCCGGAATACCGTTTTTAAAGCCAAAGGATAAAACCGTCACAATCAGCTTGTGACCGCCCTCATTCTGCACAAAAATGCGGTCCAGCTCTTCCTTTAATTCACGGGTAAGCAGGGAAGAGGTATCGATGATATAATCAGCCTGCTTATATATGTCCGTAAGCATCTCCCGTTCTCTGGTAATGCCCTCCTCAATGCGCTCATTCGGCGCCATGGGATGGACGCGTCTTGTCTCTTTGTAGCGTTTTAACAAAACATGATCAGCAGCATCCATAAACAGTATCTCGCATTCATGCCCTTCACGCTTTAGCTCAGTCAGAACCGCTGCAGCATTACGAATATCCTGTCCTGCCCTGACATCAATTCCCAAAGCTACTTTGGTCACCTCGCCGGTAGGCGTCACCATTAATTCCACAAATTTGCCCAATAGAGAAATCGGCAGATTGTCTACACAATAATACCCTGCATCCTCTAACATCTTCATGGCCGTGGTCTTACCGCCGCCGCTCATTCCTGTTACTACTACAAACCTCATAAGTCCCTCATCTATGCCCGACTGTCATAATCCCAGATTACATATTCAGGCTCCAGCTCTACACCAAATTTTTCGGAAACGGCGGTCTTGATATAACCAATCAGCGTCCTCACGTCCCGACTGGTGGCCCCGCCTTTATTAATAATAAAACCTGCATGCTTTTCGCTGACCTGTGCACCGCCTACGGTATAGCCCTTAAGCCCTGCCTGATCAATCAGCTGTCCGGCAAAATACCCCTCCGGACGCTTAAAAGTACTGCCTGCACTTGGATATTCCAATGGCTGCTTGCCTCTGCGCTGCGCCCCTAAATCGGCCATCAGCTGCTGTATAGCCTCTTTGTCACCCGGCTTACACTCCAGATAAACCTTCGTCACAATATAGCCATGGGTCTTCAAGGTGCTCTTGCGGTATCCAAAACATAATGCATCGCCCTCTAACACGTGGAAATTCCCCTCTGCATCAAAAGCCTCTACTTTGGTAACCACCTGACTTAACTCACCACCATAAGCGCCGGCATTCATAATCACACCGCCGCCAATGGTACCGGGAATGCCAAAGGAAAACTCTAAGCCGGTCAGTCCTGCCTCTGCTGCTGCCCTGGCCACCAACGCCATGCGGGCACCGGCATCAGCAACAATCTGTGTACCGTTTACGGTAATCTCCTGCATCCTGCGTCCTATATAAAGTACAATGCCCCGGATGCCTCTGTCATCTACCAGTAAATTAGATCCATTGCCCAGAATATGTAATTCCACCTGATATTTGTGACAGAACTGCAGTACAAGCTGCACCTCTTTGCTGCTTCTGGCAGAAATAAGACACTCTGCAAGCCCGCCTATGTGAAAAGTAGTATATTTTGCAAGAGGAACATTCCATTCCAAACGCAGCTTATCCGCATATTCGTGTTGTAATGTCTCTTTCCAATTCATGGGATAACTCCTTTATTTGTCTCCGATTACTAATTTGGCTGCGCCGTAAATACCGGCGTCATTGCCCAGCTGTGCAAGCTTAAACTGTACGTCCTTAGTAGCATGGAAGGAAAATCTCTGATAAGCCGGTTTAATATATTCAAACATAATCTCTCCCGCCTTACTCATACCGCCGCCTACTACAATAGCCTCCGGATTTACCACTGCTGCCACTCCTGCAAGGCACTTGCCCAGATAATGACCGAATCTCTCAGCCACCTCTATAGCAACCTCATCTCCGGCCTTTACAGCATCCCAGATGCTTCTGGCAGAAAGCTCACCTTCTCTGAGCATGCTCGGCTTGTCATCCATTGCCAGACGCTTTCTTGCAAGACGTACCACACCTGTCGCAGAGGAATACTGCTCCAGACAGCCCTTACAGCCGCAGCCACAGGCTTCTTCTTCGTTTTCTTCTACATTAATATGGCCGATTTCTCCGCCGGAACCGGTAGCACCAGCCACCAGCTTGCCTTGTACGATAACGCCGCCGCCTACGCCGGTACCAAGAGTCACTGCCACGATATCAGAAAAGCCCTGACCGCCGCCCTTCCACATCTCGCCGAGGGCTGCTACATTGGCGTCATTGCCTGCTTTTACCGGTAAACCTACCAGATTTTCCAAAATCTCTACCAGATTCATATAACCCCAGCCCAGATTTACTGCACGGCGCACTACACCATTTGGCTGTACCGGGCCCGGTGTACCGATGCCTACACCGATAATATTCTCTTTATCATAACCCATTTCATCGATTTTACGCAGAATGCTTTCTGCAACATCCGGCAGAATATGGCTGCCGCTTTCCTCTGTTCTGGTAGGAATCTCCCACTTCTCAATAACAGTGCCGTCTGCTGTAAACACACCCAGCTTCACAGTAGTACCGCCTACATCTACACCAAAAACTATCTTGTTCATCACTCAAATCTCCTCTTCATCATCCTCTTGCATTGTGGATGTCATTCTGTTCTGTATACGATTGCGCAGTTCATGTGCGGCATTGTAGCCCATCTTCTTCTGGCGGAAATTAACCGCAGCACTTTCTACAACAATGGCCAGATTTCGACCCGGTCTTACAGGAAGGTCATGGCACACCACTCGGTTGCCCAAATACTCTGTGTAAGACTCCTCCAGGCCCATTCTCTCATATTCCTTCTCGCGATCCCACTCTTCCAAACGGATGACCAGATCGATGGACTGGGTTTCCTTGACACTGGATACACCGAACATGGTCTTGATGTCTACGATACCGATGCCTCTAAGCTCAATAAAATGCTTCGTAATATCCGGGGCACTGCCTACTAACGTAGTGTCACTAACCTTACGGATTACTACTACGTCATCACTCACCAGACGATGACCGCGCTTCACAAGCTCTAATGCCGTCTCAGACTTACCGATACCGCTTTCCCCGGTAATCAGCACACCCTCACCGTACACATCCACCAGCACGCCATGGATGGAAATATACGGCGCCAGCTGCACATTCAGCCAGCGGATACTCTCCGCCATGAAGTTAGATGTAGTCTTGGTTGTTCCGAATAAAGGCACATCATGCTCAATGGCCCTGCGCTTTAAAATCGGTCCCGGTTCCAGCCCCTGGCAGAAAACCAGCGCAGGAATCGGATGGGACAACAGTGTATTGTACCGTTCCTCCTTTTCCTCTATGCTCATGCGGTTCATATAGGACTCTTCCACATAACCGATGCACTGTAAACGTTCACAGTCAAAATGTTCGAAATAACCGGTAAGCTGCAGCGCGGGTCTATTGACCCCAGGCTGTCTGATTTTCTTTTTGGAAATATCAATCTCCGGCGTAAAGCAAGTTAAATTCAGTGCTTTTACAGCCTCTTTTAAATATATAAACTCTCCCATAATGCCCCCTGAAAGATGTATTCTTACACATATATTATCACAAAGCCAAAGCATAAACAAGAAAAAGCCGCGGAATCGTGAAATTATTCTACATTATGAAAGAAATAATAAATTCCTTCTGCAATGTGCTGGGGGATTTCGGGAATTTGGGTCAGTTCCTCGACGGTAGCTTCTTTGATATCCATAATGGAATCAAAATGGCGCATCAGTGCCTTGCGTCTGGCCGGGCCTACCCCCGGAATATTGTCCAGGCTGCTCTTAATCTGGCCCTTGCTGTGAAGGCTTCTGTGGTATTCTATGGCAAATCTATGGGCCTCGTCCTGAATACGGGTAATCAGCTTGAACCCTTCGGAACGGGTGTCAATGGGCAGCTCTTCGTTCCTGAAATATAATCCTCTGGTGCGGTGGAAATCATCCTTTACCATGCCGCACACCGGAATGTGAATATCCAGCTCTTCCAGTACCTCCAAGGCAATATTTACCTGTCCCTTGCCACCGTCCATTAAAAGCAGGTCCGGAAATTTGGTAAAGCTTCCGAATTCCTGATCTATCTGCTTTTGCTCCAGTTCATTTGCTTCCTCCAAACCGTGGGTAAATCGTCTGGTAAGCACCTCCCGCATGCAGGCGTAGTCGTCCGGACCGGTAACGGTTTTAATACGGAACTTGCGGTAATCGCTCTTTTTCGGTTTGCCCTTCTCGTATACCACCATGGAGCCAACATTTTCAAAACCGTTTATATTGGAAATATCAAAGGCCTCCATTCGTTCAATATGTTCCAGTCCCAATAATGCGGCAATTTCCTTTACTGCACCGATGGTACGGCCTTCCTCACGCTTTAATTTTTCTCTGTCCTGGGACAGAATCAGTCTGGCATTGTTAGCTGCCAGTTCTACTAATTTCTCCTTCATGCCCTTCTTCGGCACACGGATATAGACTCTGCTGCCTCTTAGACCTGTGAGCCAGTCCTCCAAAAGGAGCTGTTCCTCCATATCCCACTGCACAAAAAGCTCTCGCGGTATAAACGGTGTACCACCGTAAAACTGCTTGATAAATTCCTGTAAAATTTCACCCTTTTGCAAATCTGACACATTTGTCATGTAATAGTGCTCGCGGCCTATCATCTTGCCGCCACGAACAAAAAATACCTGAATAACGCAGTCTCTGTCATCCTTCGCCAGTGCAATGACGTCCTTATCCTCCTGGTCGCTGTCAGTAATCTTCTGTTTTTCACTGACTTTACGGACGCTCTCCAATAAATCACGGTATTTGGCAGCTTCTTCAAACTCCAGATTTTCGCTGGCTGTTTTCATTTTCTCCATCAAGTCCTTCATTACCGGCTGATAATTACCGTTTAAGAAATCAATGGCCTGCTTGACCCGTTCCTGATAGTCCTCCTGACTGATGTAGCCCTGACAAGGCGCCAGGCACTGCTTGATGTGATGATTCAGGCAGGGCCGTTCAAGCCCTATATCCCCCGGCAGATTGCGGTTACAGGTGCGCAGCAGAAAAAGCTTATTAATCAACTCAATCGTGTCCTTCACCGCTCCTGCACTGGAAAAAGGCCCAAAATACTTGGACTTGTCTTTTTTCATCTGCCTGGAAAAAAGTACTCTTGGATAAGCCTCTCCTAAAGTCACCTTAATATAAGGATATGTCTTACCGTCCTTTAATAATGTATTGTACTTGGGATTATATTCTTTAATAAGATTATTTTCTAAAACAAGGGCTTCCAGCTCTGAATCCGTGACAATATATTCAAACCGCGCTATCTGGCTGACCATCTTATCAATCCACGGACCACGGCCTATATTCTCTCTGAAATAGCTGCGGACTCTGCTGTGCAGGTTAATAGCCTTGCCTACATATATAATAGCATCAGCCTGGTCGTGCATTAAATACACGCCAGGCTTTTTTGGTAACTTTTTCAGTTCCTCTTCTACATGAAACATATACAAACCTAATCCTTTAAATCTGCATTGGAGAAGCGTCCTTTTGAAGATGCATCCTCCGCATCTTTGATACCTCTAAGCGTTTGTTGCTCCAAAACTGTTTTGAAATCCTCCTTGGAGGCTTGCTCTTCCAGAGAATTCTTGCCGACTGCCTCTGGGCTTCTGTCAGCTTCCGTTCCGTCGCTCTGACCACCTTCCGTTACAGCCTGGTCTGCTGCTGCCTGCTCATCATGATGCATGGCACGCTCTGTCTCCAACATACGCTTGCTGGCTGCATCCTCCGGCTCTTCCGGGTCCGGGATGCCTTTGATCTCGCGGAAAATCTTCATAAATTCCTTACCGGTAATGGTTTCCTTCTCAATCAAGAACTCTGCCAGTTTGTCCATAACCTCCCGGTTTTCACGGAGTAAACGAAGAGCTTCTTCGTAGCTTTCCTTGAGGATACGCATAACCTCTTCATCTACGGCTGCTGCTGTAGCATCCGCACAGTTCATCACCGTCTGTCCGCTAAGGTACTGACTCTCTACGCTTTCCAGTCCCATGAGACCGAACTTATCGCTCATACCGTACTGGGTAACCATACTTCTGGCAATCTTGGTAGCCTTCTCAATATCGTTGGAAGCTCCGGTAGTCACACTGTTGAAAACGATCTCTTCCGCAGCACGGCCGCCGAACAAACCGACTAACATAGCCTGCAGCTCTGCCTTTGTATTCAGATACTTTTCTTCCTCAGGCACATGCATTACATATCCCAGTGCGCCCATGGTACGAGGTACAATTGTAATCTTCTGCACCGGTTCGCTGTCCTTCTGCAATGCGCTGATTAACGCGTGGCCTACTTCGTGGTAGGACACAATCCTGCGCTCCTGCTGACTCATGACGCGGTCCTTTTTCTCCTTGCCTACTAATACCTGCTCTACTGCGCCGAATAAATCCTTCTGGCTGACACATTCTCGGCCTTCCTTGACTGCATTGATGGCAGCCTCATTAATCATATTGGCCAGGTCAGAACCTACTGCACCGCTGGTGGCAAGTGCAATCTCCTGTAAATCTACGGTTTCATCCAGACGGACATTTTTAGCGTGTACCTTTAAAATCTCCACACGCCCCTTTAAGTCCGGTCTGTCTACGATAATACGTCTGTCAAAACGGCCCGGACGAAGCAATGCCTTATCCAGAATCTCAGGTCTGTTGGTTGCACCCAAAATCAGAATACCCTTGCTGGAATCGAAACCGTCCATCTCACTAAGGAGCTGGTTTAAAGTCTGCTCCCGTTCTTCATTACCGCCGCCATACTTGGAATCACGGCTGCGGCCGATGGCATCAATTTCGTCAATAAATATAATACAAGGTGCATTTTTATTGGCTTCCTCGAAAAGGCTTCTTACACGGGAAGCACCCATACCTACATATAACTCCACAAAATCAGAACCTGTCAGGGAGAAAAACGGCACTCCCGCCTCACCGGCTACTGCCTTGGCGAGCAAGGTCTTACCGGTACCCGGAGGTCCCACTAACAAAGCACCCTTTGGCAATCTGGCACCGATGCCTGCATATTTGCCCGGATTATGCAAGAAATCTACTACCTCCACCAAGGATTCCTTGGCCTCGTCCTCACCGGCCACATCCTTAAAGGTAATCCCGGTCTCCTTCTGCACATATACCTTGGCTGTACTCTTGCCCATGCCAAACATGCCGCCTTTGCCGCCCATGCGCTTCATCATTACCACAAAAAACGCAATCATTATCACAAGGGGCAGTACACTGGTCAGCAGGAAATACATAATATTACCGGTCTGACTCGGCATCATGCGGCTAAACTCTACATCAGCAGCAAGTACACGGGCAGTTAGAGTGCTGTAATCCTCCGCCATGGCAGTGACATACACCTGTTCTGAGCTCTGACCGTAATAGGCCTGAAACATGTCCATGATGCCTGCCGGCTTCTGCTCTTCCTTCTTTGGATAAATGTAAATAATCTCATCCTCGATGCAGACTTCTTCTACCTGTCCGTCCTCCAACATCTGTACAAACTGAGAATAACTAACC
Source organism: Lachnospiraceae bacterium (assembly GCA_017461685.1). GTDB lineage: Bacteria > Bacillota > Clostridia > Lachnospirales > Lachnospiraceae > RGIG6307. Next base: position 3,023 of record JAFTXF010000031.1, on the reverse strand, counting down.
TCTTCCTGTACCGTGTTAGTCAGCATGTTGGTAGTGGACCACAAAAAGAAAATAAACACCCCAAGCGAAATCAGCATCAAAATAATACCGTTACGATTCGGACCGCCTTTTCCCTGGTTGCCACTTCCCCCATTCTGGTTATTGTTATCTAATCCATTCATATTGTTATCCATATCATTTCCTTTTAATATTGTTAAATAATTCTTTTGTTCCGATAAGCTTTAGAATATCAAACATATTTAAATTATAAATTGGCTTTCACCATAAATCAATATTTCTTTTCTGAAAAATTGCAGTGAAATTGTGAAAGATTTATAAACTCACGCCGCGATAACAGCTGCTGTTGGTTTCCGCTGCCTATCCCACAATTTATAAAGTGCTTTCCTGCATATTGTACAGCCTTCCTACAGATATAAATAACAATTTTACTGTTTCTTTTCCTTTTTGATGGAATACAGTCTATTCCCGTACAAAAAGCCCTTCTGCATAATAAACAGACTGCATCGCATCCTTGCCGTAGAAATCAGCACCGATTTTGTCGGCATACTCCTGTGTAAGCACTGCACCGCCTACCATCACCTTACACCAAGGCGCTGTATCACGCAGCTGCTGTATAGTTTCCTCCATACTGGTTACCGTAGTAGTCATTAACGCACTCAGACCCACTAACGGCGCCCCAGACTCCTGTACCGCCGCTACAATTTTTTCAGGCGGCACATCCTTGCCCAAGTCGATTACTTCGTATGCGTAATTTTCCAGCAGAACCTTCACGATATTTTTGCCGATGTCATGAATATCACCCTTAACGGTTGCCAATACAATCGTTCCCTTTTTTGCCTGCGTCTGGCCTGATTTATCCATATACTGCTTGAGTACCTCAAAGCCTGCCTTGGCAGCCTCCGCGCTCATAAGCAGCTGCGGTAAAAACATAGTGCCTTTTTCAAAGCCCTGACCAACTACGTCCAGTGCAGGCACCAGTTCTTCATTGATAATATCTAACGGCGCTTTGTCCTGCAGCATGGCTGTAGTAGCCCTTGTACTCTGCTCCTTCAAGCCTTTGATAATGCAAGTTTTCAGGTCCATGCCATCGCTTTTACTGTTTGAGGCTGTTGCTATATTGCCTGCCAGATTGCTGTTTTGACCATTCGCATCACCAGCTTTGTTTCCCTGAGTCGGCATATTTGTGACGTTAGTGTCATTTTTTGCAGGTATCTTGGCTGCTGCGTATTTCCTCACATATTCGCTGCACTGACTGTCAAAGCCTCCAAGTACCAGATATGCGTCATAGGCCTCCATCATAGTCTTGGCATTTGGATTGATAATACCTGCGGAAAGCCCTGCCTGCAGTGCCATAGTGAAAAATGCAGTATTAATCAGCTCACGCTGAGGCAATCCAAAAGAAATATTGGACACACCAAGCACCGTACGGCTGCCCTGTTTTTTCAGGGTACGCACCGCCTCCAGCGTAATACCTGCGGAAGCATCATTGGTACTCATTGTCATGGTAAGTGCATCAATCACGATATCCTTTCGCGGAATACCATACTGAGCCGCAGTTTCGTATATTTTCTCTGCAATAGCAAGTCGGCCCTCGGCCGTTTCCGGAATGCCGCTTTCGTCTAAAGTAAGACCAACCACAACACCGCCGTATTTCTGTACCAGCGGAAAGACCTCCCGCATAATTTCAGCCTTGCCATTGACGGAATTAATCATAGGTTTGCCATTGTAAAGGCGCATCGCCTGTTCCATGGCAACAGCATTGCCGGTATCTATCTGCAGCGGTGTGTCCAAAATGCTTTGTAACTCATACACCACTTCCTGCATTATGCTTGCTTCGTCAATTTCCGGAAGACCTACATTTACGTCCAGAATGTGTGCTCCGGCATCTGCCTGACGCACCCCTTCCTCCAGGATATATTCTATATTATGGTCACGTAACGCCTGTTTAAACTTGGATTTTCCCGTAGGATTGATGCGTTCGCCGATAATCACCGGTTTTTCTCCGATTTCCACTGCATGAGAATAGCTTGACACCATTGTCATATTTTTATCTGTAAGCATACACGGGGTCATGTCTTTGCACTTATCCACAAGAGCGCGGATGTGGGCCGGTGTTGTTCCACAGCATCCGCCTGCCAGCCATGCACCCATACCTATCAACTCTCCCATATCTGCAGCAAATTCTTCCGGCTCCACGTCAAATACGGTCCGCCCGCCCTCGGTGCGGGGCAGTCCTGCATTGGGACTGAGCATCAAAGGAGCACTGGCCACTGCTGCCATCTTGGCAAAAACAGACTTCATCTGCTTTGGTCCCAAACCGCAATTGATACCAATGACATCCACGCGCAAGCCCTCTAATAAGGCTACTACTGCCTCAGGTGTGGCTCCGGTAAGCATCTTTTCATTTTCACCGAAAATCACGGAAGCCATAACCGGCAGGGTGCAGGCTTCTTTGGCTGCCAAAACGGCCGCCTTCAGTTCGTAAGTATCACTCATGGTTTCGATAACCACCAAATCGGCTCCGGCCTCGGCTCCGGCCGTAATCACTTCCTTATATATAGTTACTGCATCCTCAAAAGCCAATGTACCCATTGGTTTTAAAAGCTTTCCGGTAGGTCCCAGATCCAATGCCACATAAGCTTCCTTGCCGCTTTCCGCCACTGCGGTTTTGGCATTGGCTACACCCGCCGCTACGATTTCCTTTAAATCCTCCGGAAATTTCAGAGAATTGGCCCCAAAGGTATTGGCCAGAATAATATCGGCACCGGCCTCCAAATAAGCCTTGTGTATGGCAATGATTTCCTCAGGTCTGGTCAGATTCCAGCTTTCCGGAAGTTCCCCCGGCTTCAGCCCTCTGGCCTGCAATAACGTACCCATACCGCCGTCAAAAAATAAAATTCTCTTACCTAATTGTTCACGTATACTCATGATTACTCCATTTCGCCCACAGAGGGCATATCAAAATAATATCAAATTACTATCAAAATGCGACTTATGCTGCCCCATAGCCACTTGCATCCCGG